>DAIOEN010000022.1:0-52213 GCA_036746235.1 Vulcanimicrobiota bacterium
TTTATCCGGAATTAATTCCTATGGTATTCATTGCTATGTTTATATTTACTATGAGTGTAAGGAAATTTAAGAAGAAAATGGATTAATTATTTCTTACTTTATAGCCTGTTGATAATTTATAATCAGGCGTAATAAGCTGTTGTGCGGCTAATGTTCCTCCGGAAAGTCCCACAGAAGAACAGGTTCCTCTTCCGGGAATTGTTACAGAACCATAGAAAAGTCCTCCTTCACTTGCCCCCGGATCTGCCGGAGGTTTTTGTGTGGAAAAGGAAATTTCTCTGTAATCTCCGGGATGCATAGTATTCAGACAGATGGATTGTCTGTCTATTATCTGTCCTGCCGGATGAATAAATGTGCAGTTTACCATTACCATATCCAGAATTGAATCCGAAATATTTTGAACAGCAGCATAAACAATAAAGGTATTATCTTTTCCCTGTTCTGTTCTTTCACAGGTTATTTTTATTTCATCCCCTTTTTTTTCTGCAGCAGTTGTTTGTTCCGGAATATCTTTATTAATCTTCTGTTGAAGTCTTACATTAAAATTTCTCAGATCTACAGTTCTGGCTTTTTCATCATAGAAATAGGTTAATTCTGCAAAAGCGGCGAAATCTTTCAGGAAAATAAAAACTATATTACCTTTTACTATTTTTTCCCCTTTGAAAATTTTATTTCCAAAATATAAAACCTTTGAATTACTGTCATAATTTAATTTAAATTCTGAAGCGAGTATTTCTGCAGAAGCAGCAGGTTTATTATCCTGTAATAAAAATATTTCCGTATCTACAGGCTTGTTGTTTATGTAAAGAGTAATTTTATTTGATGAAAAAGCATTTATATAAGAGACTAATATTAAGATAAATATAAGAAAATATTTCATAATGAATCCCTCAAATTTATTATATCACAATCACACAGGATTTATTTATGCCCGTACAGAAGATCTTTAATGGTGAACGATTATGTATTGCATAAAATGCGGAGCCAGTATTTCTGAGAAATCTACTATATGTTGTAAGTGCCATAGCGCTATCACTTTTAATTATATACCGGAATTGGCATCAAAATATAAAGAAGACCCTTTGTCATATCTACCGGAGAATATGGCAGTTGAACTGAATGGAGATACTTTAGTATTAACTTATAAATGGTATTATTTTAACTGGCTTTTAAGTTTTTGTTTTTCCCTTTTTTTTATTTCAGGTCTCACAGTTATTTATCTGGGTGGTGCCGGAATACCTTCAGCAGTTTTTATTTTGCTTTTACTTGTAAGTGTATTAATCCTTTATGGTTCTTTCAGCACTTTTATAAATAAGACTGTTATCAGATTGAATGACACAAATATTTCCATAAGTAACGGCCCACTGCCGGGAGTTCCTGAGCAGAATATTAATATATCTGATATACATGAGGTTTGTTCTGAGAAATGCAAGTCTGATAGTTATACACATCACAGTGTAAATATAATTTTAAAAAACAATAAAAAAATAGTAATTCTTTATAATTTACCGGAGATGAGTCAGGCATTGTTTATTGAAAATCAAATTGCAAAGAATTTAATTCATCTGAAACCACTGGAAAGTGATTTTTTTTAGTCTTCAAAAAAGATTAAGAAAAAAAATTAACAAAATTTTAACAAATAAGAATTACAAAAAAATCTATTATATGATATTCTTATAAAGGGGAAATTTCATGAACTTTTGAGATTGTAAAGGAGCTAAAACTATGGATCCTCTTAAAAATATAAAGCTGACAGGCCAGGGACAGTTTATTAAGGCAAAACCAAAGACAGAACAATCAAAATCTATACTGGAAAGTACCGATGTTTTCGAAGTATCTGCCGGATTGAGAAAAGAAGGACTTGAAGATATAAAAAAAGGTCTTTCCATGAAATCAGACGGCGGAAAACTTGTAGAAGACGGTATTCAATCACAGGGTGACGGAAAGGATCTTCAATCTCTCGGTAACACTTATATAGGTCTTGGAGAAGCATATGAAGCCTCTTCGGCAGCAGTCAGAGATGAAGGACTTGTAAATCTTAACAGTGGTCTCTCTATGGACAGTCTAGGAGAAAAAGTTCAGCATAAAGGTATTTCCCTCATGGAAGAAACTATCTCAAAAGAAGGATCCCTGGAAAAGAAAAAATTAAAAGGCACAGAAAAACTGGCACAGGGAATAGACGGGGAGATAAAAGCAGAAAGTAAACAAAAAGAAGCAGCAGGGATTATAGGTGACAGTATTGCCGGAGAGAGACTCCATGAAAATAGAAAAGCTTCAGGCGCAGAAGAACTGAAAGCCGGCATCGAGCTTGAAAGAGATGGAGAATCCCTCCAGGATGCAGGCGGATATTATATATCTTCAGGTCTTCACAGCCAGAAAAAAGGAGAACACATAAAGAAAGAGGGAAGAAGTCTCTATGAAGACGGCAATAAATCCCTTCTTAAAGGAGATGAATTGCTCCGGGATGCACAGGTCGGCTTTGCTCATGCAGGTATGCTAAGAGAAGAGGCTACATCTCTTAAATTTGAAGCGAAAACACATAAGGCTGAAGGCAAAAAAGAATTGAAAGAAGCAGAACATGATCAGGCACAGGCAGATAGTATAAAAGAACATCAGTTCTCCCGTTTGAGTGCCGTAAATAATAAAGTCCTTGCATCTATGAGGCATGATCATAAGGCAGAAGAGCTTTATAATAAGGCTCAGTCCTTATGTACAGGGCCGGCATGCTGCTGCAATCCCGTGATGGCTTTCTGTCCTCCCATGATGTTTATGGCTCCCAATCCTTTCACTCCTTTCCCTCCTATGACACCTTTAGGATGTCAGATGGGACAGACGGCAGAAAAGCTTCATCTGATGAAAATGGCTCTCTGCAATAAAAAAGAGAGTCTTGCCGATGAACTGCAGGCTATAGATAACATGGCTCTTGCTCAAAAAGAAAGAATGGAAGCTCTCCAGCTATCTCATGAAGCATTTATACATGAACTTTCTGCAAAGAGGGAATTTTCTCTTGCCCATAAGCTCGGCAGAAAGGCTTACAGGAAATTCTCTATGTCAGAGAAGAAAGAAACACAGGCACGGGAAGATGAAAAAGAAGGAACAGTTCTGAAAGAAAAAGGTTTTGGTCTTAAAGAAGACGGCCTTGATATGATAAGATACGGAAGAGACATTGAATTTAAAGGTCATAAGAGCGAAGATTTTGGACTTTCTCTTTTTGACAGCGGCATGGAGATTGAAAGTCAGGCAAAGGATATGGAACATGACGGTCTTTCTGCCATAAATAACTCTTTAAAAGCAGAAGGTAAACATAAAACACGAACGCTTGCAGGGTTCAGGAAATTAATGGAAGGTCTTTCTTCAGAAAGTAAAGCAAGAAAGAAAGAAGAAGACGGTCTTTCTATGATAAAAGAAAGCCTTAATAGTGAGAAAAAACTTCAGAGTGATGAACAGAAATCCCTTGACCGTATAGAATTCGGTTCCAAACTGGAAGCAAGAGGTAAGGAACTGGAGAAGAAAGGCCTTGAAATGCTTAAAGAAGCTCAGAAAATGAAGGCTGAAGGCAAAGCAATCGGAGAAGCAGGCCGGGATATGGTTCAGCAGGGTGAAGACCTTGAAGCAGAAGGAATGAAGCTCATACAGAGCGGCACGCAAAAACAGGCGGCAGGCCAGCTGATTATAGAAAAAGGCCTCGAGTATGTAGATCTTGCCGATGAAATTTTAGATATGAATTAATTATTTTACCATGCGTTATACAGGGGTGTATTTTATGCACCCCTGTAATTATTTTACTGGCCAGTAGCCTGTGAATATATGTACTGCCAGTTTTTATATAAAGGAACTGAGACTACGTGTTAGAATATATAATTATGGAAAAAAACAGCCATTACAAAAATTCTTACGATGACAGAATGTATTTGAAATATTTTTTTGACAGAATAATTTCTTTTTTACTTATTTTAATACTCTTATTACCTTTTATAGTTATAATTGTGTCTATAATTATTGAAGGCATAATAAAAAATGAGTATAAAAGAGCCTGTTTTTTACTTGAAAAACGTATATCTCAGGGCAGACCTTTTATGATTTGTAAATTTAATATTGCCTGTCCCGGAAGCCTTAATATTCAAAATGGCGAAGGAATTTTTCTGTCTTACAGAAGAGATCTTGCAGAAGGGGAAGGATATATAGTGGGAGAGCTTACACCTCTTGGAAATTTTTTGAAAAAATGGTATCTGGACGAATTGCCACAGTTATTTAATATCCTGGCAGGGCATATGACTTTTGTCGGCCCCCGTCCTCTTCCTCCCCCTTTATTTTATAAGTCCCTGGAACATGGTATGATAGCAAAAAAGATTTTACGGGCAGGTGTGACAGGCACTGTTCAGATGAATAAATCCTTTGCTGATTTGGGTAACACTCAGGTCTATTCATCTCTGGAATATGAATATTTAAAGAACATAGATAAATTGAATGCTCTGGAAATACTCTGTTATGATATATCCATAATATATAAAACTTTTTCTGTTTTACTAAGAGGAGAAGGGTTATGAGAATACTTTTTATACATCAATTTTTTACAAAAGAAGACGAACCGGGTGAGGTAAGGCATATAGCCATGTTTAAATATCTTCTTGAAAAAGGCTATGAATTTACCATTATAGGCGGGTCTCTGAATTATCTTACAGGTAAGACCTTCCCTGATTTTAAAGGTATTTTTCAGGAAAAAGAACTTGTGCCTGGGAAAATAAATCTTATAAGAGTTCATATACCTGTTACGTACAGAAAAGGGTTTCTCGGAAAAATATTCTGTTATATTTCCTTCCTTTTACTTTCTCTCATAGCTTCAATGAAGACAAAATCATGTGACCTCCTTCTTACTACATCTCCGTCACTGCTTACTGCCCTTGCAGGTTATCTAATAAGTAAACTCAGGGGTATACCTTTTATCCTGGAAGTAAGGGATTTATGGCCAAAGGCAGCAGTTGAAATGGGTCTTGTGAAAAACAGGCTGATAATATATATTGCTTCGTGCCTTGAGAAATTCCTCTATAATACAGCATGCAGGATCGTAGTCATAACACAGGGATATGCAGATTATATAGTTTCCCGCGGTATTAATCCATCAAAGATAAATATTGTACACAATGGTGTGGATGAAATTATGACAGATTATTCCGAAGATAGTGCAATACCTGAAGATATGAAGATTTTCTCTGATAAATTCATAGTTATGCATGTGGGAGCCATAGGTAAATTCAATTATCTTCATGACCTGTTAAAGTCAGCAGAATTACTTGAAGAACCGGATAAATTTGCCTTTGTATTTATAGGTGAAGGAGCGGAAAAAGAGAAACTTATAAATTATGCCATGGAAAAAAATCTGAATAATATGCATTTTCTCGGTATGAGACAGAGACAGCAAATGGCACAATACCTGAATACTGCTCATGTCACTGTAGCAATATATCCTCCTATTCCTACAGGAAAACTTCTGTTACAGAACAAGGTTCTGGATTATCTGTCTCTTGGTAAACCTGTACTGCTTGTATCGGAAGAAGGAGATACATCAAAGATTATAGAAAGTGCTGGCTGTGGATTTACACTTGATAGAGCTCATAAATCTATGGCAGAAAAGCTTACCTGGTGCCTCGAACACAGAGAAGAGTGTAAGGAAATGGGGAGACGGGGCAGAGATTATGTGAGAGAACATCTGAACAGGAGGAAACTCTCGGAAGACATGGGTAATGTATTCAAAGCAGAGATTTTTTAAAATGGTATACGGACTTATACTGGCTTCGGGAAGTGGAGAAAGACTGAAAAATGAAGTGCCGAAGCAGTTTATAAAAATAGGCAGAAAGACAATCATTGAACATACTATAGACACATTTGAAGAGAACAAATATATAGATGAAATAATTCTGGTATGTAATCCACTATTCAGAGATCTGATGGAGGAAATACTGGCAAAGAATAAATATAAAAAAGTTAAACATCTTCTGGACGGAGGTAAAACAAGAAGAGAAAGTTCTTATGCAGGCATTAATTTTATACAATCTGATGATGCTTCTGTTCTTATTCATGACGGAGTGAGACCTTTTGTATCACACAGGATTATAGAAGATTGTGTAAAAGCTCTTGAAGTGTATAATGCAGTGGCAGCAGGAATACCATGTGTGGATACAATAATAAAAGTTAACAGTCAGAATATCATAGAAGAGATACCTCAGAGAAAATATCTTATGAGGGTTCAGACACCACAGGCCTTTAAAACTGGCCTTATAAAAGAAGCTCACAGACTTGCCTTAAATGATAATATAGAATTTACCGATGACTGCAGCCTGGTAATGAGATATAAACTTGCCCCTGTATATATTGTATACGGGGAAGAAAAAAATATAAAAATTACATATCCTGAAGATCTGGTTCTGGCAGAGAGTTTTAAGAAATTAACACACTGATTATTTTATTTTTCTCATCCAGAGGCTTACAGGCCAGCTATGATGTTTTATATAGGTTTTAAAAGCGCTTTCCAGTTTCTCAGGATATTTTAAATTCATATAATTTCCTGCCCATAATATTTCGAAATCTTTATTAAACATTAAAAATGCCTGAACTAAATATTGTTCTGTCCAGAATTCATGTCTCTTATATATAAAATCTTTAGGGTATTCACTTGGAATAAATATATCATGAGCATGAATAATCACACCTTTATTAAGTTTTGGCAATATTTCAAGATATTCATATTGCACATCACTTCCCGTTTTTAATATATGACTTGAATCAATAAATAGAATATCATTTTCTTTTAAATCGGTAAATTCTGACATAGAAACATCCTGAACTTCTTTATTTATTACCCTTGTTAAACCTGGAAAACCATTTTCTATGACTTTAGGCATGTTCAAGTCAATTGTAAGGAAGTTACATGTGTATGTACTATCAAGATTTTTATTTTTTATAATAGCCTGGGCAGACAGAAAGGTAGATTTACCTGAGCCTATTTCAATGATCTTCTTTGGTTTAAAATATCTTATAAAGGAATATAAAATTTCTGCATCTACAGTTGAAAAAGTACCATTTCTTCTATAATACTCATAAGGTATAGAAGTCTGTTCCATGGGAAAATTATTATATTCTTTGTTAAAATTTTGTAAACAAATTTCTAAGAGTTCTAACTGTTTTTTTTCATTAAAATCTATACCTGTACATTCTGATATATTTGTCCATAAAGAATTTTTTAAATTTTTTGTGTCAGGTATGGGTGAATAGCAGTAAATAGGTATAATATGAAAACCAAAGATTTCCCATAAATTAAATGTTCTCTTCAAAAATCTTATCAAAAAACCTCTATATAATCTTTTCAGTGTTAAGTTTCGTTCGGTAATTATTTTTATTTTATCAAGTAATTTTTCTATTATTTTCATAGTAGTTCCTCTATTGCATCTTGTTAAATTATACTGCTATACAGTTTAATTAAAATTAATTTTACTAGCATAAAAATATCTCTTTGTTTTTTATAATAACCTTTATTTCTGTATAATATTAAAGAATAATCAATATTAAGTAAAGCTGCTATTACAGGAAATACACTTTTATAGATTAAAACCAGAGAGATTCCTTTCTTTTTTAACACAGAACAGATATATATCATATCTTTTATGTTATCCTTAAACGTAAGTATTTCCGAACCTAATTTTTTATACTGATCTTTATGCAAATTATCCACAAGGAGAAGCCATTTAATATGTGGATATTTGTTTATCAGTGTTTTTGTTTGTTCATAACTTTCAGGGATAAGCAATATTGTTTTATTATTAAACATTTTTATGTCGAATTGATTAAGTTTTTCCCAATTGTAAATGTTTGTTAATATTATGTCTCCTGTTATTTTTCCTGTTTTACTATCTTTAAAATCTTTAATACCTCTCTGTGTCGCTTCACTTTGAGAAATTTCCCCTACAAGTTTGAAAAATAATTTTATAGAAATTGTTCTCTTCAAAGAATTTTTAAAATATTTTCCTTTTTCTGCAGACCTGAAAAAATAAAGGGCATTTCTTGATGAATAGTAACGTTTTACATAGGAATCCCTTTGATTTGAGAAATCAGGATGGTAGACTGTTGAGGAACAGGAAACACATACTCTATATCCATATTTTTTAAATCTCCATCCCCATTCTATATCATCCCAGAGAAGGAAAAATTTTTCATCCATTATGCCGATTTTTTTTACTATCTCTATATTTACCAGAACAGAACATGCTGCTACATAGTCTACATCTATAATAACTGAAACTTCTTCCTTACATTTACCCTTGTTTTGAGCCATAGTTGTTGCACCTGTCCAGGAAATGATACCACCTGTTTCTACTATGGTTTTTTTATCTTCAGGATCTACTATTTTTGAGCCACATAGAGCTATATTTCTGTCAGATTTCATAGTATTATAGAGATTAACCAGAGTATCACTTTCTACTTCTGCATCATTATCTAAAAGCCAGGCATAAAGATAAGTACCTTTTTCTATTACATAGTTAAGACCTGTATTAAATCCACCTGTCCCTCCAAGGTTTGTACTGTTTTCAATAAGATTGATATGTGGATAATGTTCTTTTATAAAAGTAATACTTTCATCTGTAGATGCATTGTCTACGACGGTAATATCTATAGGAGGGTTATCTATTTTAAATAAACTATTCATGAGTCTGTCCAGATATTCTTTTTTATTCCAGTTTACTATAATAACAGCTATTTTTTCCATAAAATATTCTCTCTATAAAGGACAGAAATCACAGCAAGAATAAGGCTTTCTGAATAGAAGAGCTTTTCTGTAATCATTGTATTTACCACCATTTAATATTTCAATCAATGGTTTTTTACGGATATTTCCGAAATTAATTACATCAGGATCCATACGTATACAGCATGGAGTTACATAACCGTCATATGTGATGAAAATACCTGTTACAGGCCAGAGACAGGAGTTTTTTCTTGGTTTCAGATCAGAAATATAGAATTTTTTGGCGGAGATCTTTTGTCGTATATCATATAATTTTTTAGAAATCAATTTTGATGATTCCTTTGTTTTTTTTGCAAATTCATGGGATTTCTTATATATCTCCCCCTGTGAAGGTAGATACCAGTTTTCTACTTCTGCAAAACACAGTAGATCCGGCTTATAGCTTATGAAAAAATTCTCGAAATAGTCCAATTCCTGAAGATTTTCAAAGGTTATTACAAAGTTAATCCCCCACATAAAAGAGGCAGGTATTTTTATAGAATTAAGTTTTTTTATTGTATGGATGGGATTCCTTTTAACTTCTTTCTCTTCGGAAAAACTATCTATAGAGAGCCATAGTTCATTTAAATAAGGAATAAATTCTTCAATAGGAGGGCTTTCTGGAGGAAAGAAGCCGGTAGATGTAATTATTGTATATATTCCTCTTTTTTTAGCACTTTTTAACATATCCAGAAGTTTAATATTAAAAAAGGGTTCACCCATTCCCTGAAATCTCATTTTTTTTATATAAGGGTAATCTAATATAGCTTCATATGTTTCCCAGTCCATATCTTTATTTACTCTTTCCTTCCTGAGGCTGTTACGTGAACAGATACTGCAATTGAACATACAACGAGTTGTAGGTTCTATCTGTATAGTTTCGGCCATTCTCCTGTAAAGAAGAAATCGATAAATAAATTTAATGTTATTTTTTATAATATCTTTTAGATTGTATAGTACATATTTCATATTTTAAAACATATTACTTGATTTTCTTACAAGCTCCCAGAAAAAGTCTCTCTCTTTAACAGAAGGTTTTTTTAATAAAGAATAAGAAAAATGTTTCATTGTTAAATAACTTTTTTCACTCATTTTACGAAATTTTTCCCATATGACAAAACGTCTTGACGTTCCTGCCCTGGACTGTATGAAATTTTTAACTCTTTCTTTGTTATCTGTAATGGGATTTTTCATATTATACAGAGATGGTATTCGTTCCGTTCTATCTTCAATCAAATTGTAAAGTCCTGATATAAAGTTAATATGAAAATCTTTAAAAATTTCTTTCATTTTTTCTATAAAAGTATTTTTATCAATATATTCATTTAAAATATTCCTTCTATGATTTTCCGGGATCAAATCTGTAATATCTTCCTGAATTTTATCTTTTAGTTCAGAAGCTATAGAGTTATTATGGAGTAAAATATTCTTTATAGCCAGATAAGCTATTATTAATTCATTTCTATTTTCTTTACATTCTTTTATATCCTTCAGGATAAATCGATACATTATTAATACTGTCGGGTAAATCATATCCATAAAATTTTTCTTTATATCACTGTTAGTCATATCATAACAGACATTTATACTGAATTTGATTTTTCCATTAAGAAGAAGAAAATTATCGTAAAAGCTGTTATTCTGGCGGTAATCATATTTTTTCCATCCGTAATAGGTATTTATTACTGACTTTACAGTATCTGTTCTTATATGTTCTGCTAAGGCTTCTGGCTCATAAAGTATCATAGTACCGGATTTTTTTATTCTTTCGCAGAGATCCACATCTTCTCTGTTTGTTCTGTAGAGTTCATTATATTTACCCACTTTCAGGAGAGTATCTTTATGGAAAACGGTATTTGCACCGAAGAGGAACCCGGGATTTATAATTTTTTTATCCCCCCAGTGCTGTATAAGATGGTGACTTCTCCATCTATCTGCCATTTTATCTCTGTTTCTCTCGATAACTTTACCTCCGGCTCCTGCCAGATTATCTTGTGAAAAATTTTCCATTATTTTCATAAGCCAGTCTCTGTGTAGACTGACGTCAGAATCACAGGAAGCTATGAATTCTCCGCTGCAGTTTTCAATGCCTGTATTTCTTGCAGAAGCCAGTCCCTGATTTTTTTTCTTTTTTATTATTTTTACTGAAGGATAGGAAGAAATTATTTCAACAGACCTATCGGTAGAACCGTCATCAACGAGAATAATTTCCTTTACAGGATAGGTCTGTTTTTCTATACTTTCAATACATTCTCCTATATAATTTTCTGCATTGAAACATGGTACATAAAAACTGACTTCTTTCATTAAACTATTTATCCTTTTTGAATTTAGAAAAAACTAAATCTTTGAGAATTTTTAATGATTTTCCTGGATTCATTAACCCTTTTTTTATATAATAAATTTTTTTTTCTTTAAAATTTCTTTTAACAAGATGAGCCCTCCAGAGATCATAGGCATCTCTGAGAGATTCTTCAAGATCTTCTGGTGTTAAATTTTCTGTCTTCATAACAGCACTGCATGTGCCGTTATATTTTGCCCAGTCTTTTGTCAGGATGCATCCTTTACTGTCCAGAAGATCAAAATATTTACTTCCCGGAAAAGGGGTCATAATTGAAAATTGTAAAGTGTCAGGATCAAGAGAAAGAGCAAAATTAATTGTTTTCTTTATAGTATCTTTTGTCTCTCCAGGGAGGCCGAAAGTAAAGGTTAGATGAAGGTGAATACCGAGTTCTTTTGTATGTTTTACTGCTTCTTTTACTTTATTCAGATCCAGTGATTTACAGGCTTTATTTACTATTTCCTGAACCCCGGATTCTACACCGTATTTTATACCGCTCAGACCGGCTTTTTTCATTTCCTCAAGAGTGTGCAGATCCATAGTATCTGCTCTTGCCATAATTGCCCATGGCAGATCAATTTCGTTCTTTCTTATTTCTTTACATATTTCCTTCATTCTATTTTTCCCTATATTAAAGGTATCATCATCAAAGAAATAAGATTTAAAAGGATATTTATCTATGTAAAATTTGACTTCTTTTATAATATCTGCAGGATTTCTTGTTCTATATTTATTACCTCCATACATAACCTGGGGCCAGAAACAGAAAATACATCCATAGGGACAGCCTCTGCTTGCCCACATCTGTAAAGATGGTCCGGGGATTCCATAGGCTTCATCACAGTATTTCATAAGAGGGAAAAGATGTCTTGCAGGCCATGGAAGGTCATCTAAGTTTTCAATTAGAGGTCTGGGAGAATTTTTTATAACCTCCTTATTTTTTCTATAGATTAAGCCGGAAATATTCTCAAGAGATTTATCATGTTCCATATGTTCTGCAAGTTCAAGAAGAGTATATTCATACTCCCCGTAAAGAATATAATCTACAGAAGAGTTTTCTTCAAGGAATTCTTCCTGTTGCATCAGAATATGGGGGCCACAGAAAGCTATTTTTGTGTCAGTCAGTATTTTCTTTATTTCTTTTGAAAGGTAAAGGTCGTCAATGATAGAGGGAGTTGAAACTTCCATAAGTAAAAGATCCGGACAGAAGGACTTTATCTTTTCTATAAATTCTTCATTTTTCAATTTTTCTGCAGGAGAATCAATAACAAGAAGGTCTTTTTCTTTTTTTTCCAGAAGTGCTGCACTATAGGCAAGAAAAAAAGGAAAGGGAAGATAGGGAACTTCAGTAAAATGTGGCCACCTTGAACCGGCTCTTACTCCGAAGGAATTACCTTTATACCAGGGAGGATTTGACAGTACTATTTTCAAAGATACTCTCCTTTTTTCATCAGAACAGAGTGGTTTTTATAAATTTCTCTTCAGATTTTATCCATCTGTATATATCTTCTAAAATTTTCTCTTTTATTTTTCTCGGGAACCATCCTGACTCCTTCATTATAAGACTGTTATCTCCTGTGTAGATTGCTAGATCTGCCGGCCTGTTATTTAAATCTATATCTATATTTATTTTATTCCCTGTAATTTCCCGGCATATTTCTGTAGCTTCCAGAAGGGACAGGCTTTCTTTCTGACCTCCTCCTGTATTATAAACCTTACCATTAAATTTATCAATTCCTTTTAGTTCTATATCCAGAAGTTCAAATATATCGTCAATATGAACAAGATCCCTTACCTGTTTACCTTTACCTCCAAACCCTATATATTTTAAGCCATCTTTTTTAAAATAATGGTAGAGCATCCACAGGGTAAAGACTCCCTGATCAACTTTACCAAACTGCCAGGGACCTGCAATTACGCCACATCTGTTAATAATACCTCTTATACCGTACATAGATATATATTCCTGAAGGATTAATTCAGAACATAGTTTTGATGCACCGTAAAGAGATCTGGGACCTTCCAGAGAAAATTTTTCTGTTATACCTTTTTCTGACCATCCTGTAATATTCTGCTCCTTATCCCAGATAAAACGGCTCTCACCTTCAGTAAATTTAATATTATTTATTTTATCATATGGGTAAACACGACTTGTAGAAAGGAAAATTATATCTGCCTTACGTTTTCTTACCTCTTCAAGGCAGTTTATTGTGCCGCTGAGATTTGTATTTATAACATAAAGGGGGCTTCCATTATATCCTGCCATGACAGAAGGTTCTGCAGAACATTCTATCATGGCACTGAAATGAATGGATGGAAAATCTTCACGATTTCTTATATCACCATGTATAAAATCTACTCCGCTATCTTTTAATCTTTTAATATTCAGCTCCGCCCCCCTTCTTTTGAGGTTATCCATAACAATAACTCTGAGATCCGGATATTTAGATTTGAAAGACAGAGCCAGATTACTTCCGACAAACCCTGCCCCACCTGTTATAAATACACTGTCATAGTTCATTCTTTTCACCACTTCAGATTTTTTTGAATATCATAGATTTCCTGGAGAATTTCTCTGCAATTATAACGGTATTCCCACTCAGGATAGTGATTTTTAAATCTGGAAACATCGCTTATCCACCATATATGATCACCTATTCTGTTCTGTTCCGCATATTCAATATTCATTTTCTTTCCAGTAATTTCTTCACAGACAGTTATTGCTTCCATTATGGATATATTTGAATGACGGCTCCCTCCCATATTATATACCTCTGCTATTCCCGGTTTTTCAAAAAAATGATTGAAGGCATTTACAAGATCATAGGAATGAATATTATCTCTTACCTGCTTCCCTTTATATCCGTAAATAAAGTATTTTTTTCCACTGATACAGCATCTCATAAGATATGACAGAAATCCGTGCATCATTGTGCCTGAATGAGATGGCCCTGTAAGACATCCTCCTCGAAATATACCTGTCTTTAGTCCAAAATATCTTCCATATTCCTGGGTCATTAAATCTGCCGACGCTTTTGATACGCCGAAAAGGCTGTGTTTTGTATGATCCAGAGACATAGTCTCATCAATTCCATTATACCAGTGATGGTTTTCTTCAATTTCATATCTCTGTTCAAGTTCTTTCAGAGGAAGATAGTTTGGAAGGTCTCCGTATACTTTATTTGTAGATACAAAGATAAATACAGCTTCACGGCATGTATGTCGAAAGGCTTCAAGTAAATTCAATGTACCGCTGGCATTTACAGAAAAATCTGTAAAAGGATCCGTTGCAGCCCAGTCATGAGAAGGTTGTGCAGCACTGTGGATTATTAGAGAAATATCTTTTTTATATTCATTAAATATCTTTGATAGGCCATTAAAATCCCTTATATCTGTGTCAAAATGATGAAAGTTCTTAAATTTCTTTAAAAGTTCTTCTTTCATCCAGATTGTAGAAGCATCTTTCCCGAAAAAGAATTCCCGCAAATTATTATCAATTCCTATAACAGTATAACCTTTCTGACAGTAAAATTTTACACATTCCGAACCTACCAGGCCTGATGAGCCGGTAATAATAACAATAGACATACCTACACCTCTTTATTTCTGTTACTTCTGCCAATAGAATAATATTTGAAGCCCAGTTTTCTCATACGTTCCTGATTAAACATATTTCTACCATCAAAGATAGTATGACATGCTGTTTTATTTTTTATTGTAAGAAAATCCAGTTCTTTAAATTTTTTCCATTCAGTTACAAATACTGCTGCACTTGAATCTTTAATTGCATCAAGCGGATCTTCTGCATAATAAAGATGGGGATGAATAGCTTTCACATTCTCCATTGCTGCAGGATCATATAATCTTAATTTTGCCCCGTCTTCAAGTAAAGCTTCTATAATTCTTAAACTTGGAGCAAGCCTTATATCATCTGTATCAGGTTTGAAGGACAGACCCAGAATAGCTATATTTTTATTTTTTACTCCACAGAGATATTCTTTAATTTTATTTATAAATTTTTCTCTCTGTTCATTATTTATTTTGTCTACTGCTTTGAGCATAACCGGTTCTATTCCTACCTTCTGGGCAATAGACATAAAGGCAAGAACATCTTTTGGGAAACAAGAACCGCCGAAACCAAGACCGGCATTGAGGAAATCCATTCCAATCCTTTTATCCATTCCAATTCCTATTTTAACCTTATCTATATCAGCTCCTGTTTTTTCACAGACATTGGCTACAAAATTAATAAAAGATATTTTAGCAGCCAGGAAGGCATTTGAAGCATGTTTTATCAGTTCTGCACTGTTTATGTCTGTAATCAGTACAGGCGCATTTAAAGGAGTGTAGATTTTAATGAAAAGATTGGCAGACCTTTCACTGTTTACACCTATTACTATACGATCTGGATACATAAAGTCATGAACTGCACTGCCTTCTCTTAAAAATTCGGGATTGGATGCAATATCAAAGGGTATGGATTTATCGTCCAGATATTTATTTATGAGTCTTTCAAGCCATTCTCCTGTCTGCACCGGAACAGTGCTTTTTTCTACTATAAGTTTGTAACTATCCATATTTTTTGCTATTTGAGATACAACCTCTTTTACATATTCAAGATTTGCACTGCCGTCAGGAAGGGGCGGTGTACCTACACAGAGAAATATAACTTCACTGTGTTTTACTCCTTCTGCTATATCAGTGGAAAAAGAAAGACGTCCTTCATTTACGTTATATTTAATAAGAGGCTCCAGTGAAGGCTCATAAAAAGGTATTTTTCCGTCCTTTAATTTATTTATTTTTTCAATATTATTATCAATACATATAACATTATGTCCTATTTCTGCCATACATGTTCCTGTTACAAGTCCTACGTAACCTGAGCCTATTATTGTTATGTTCATTTTTATTGCTCCTTACATAAAATTTCTTTATATAACATACTATTTATTTATTCATTTTTTGTTTTACATACGATTGAAGGTTTCAAATATCAATAGAAGAAAATCACGTAATGATTTATATACACACCCTTTTTTTAGATTATATTTTGCCCTTATAGAAAGTATCTTTCTGGAATGAGGGAAGTCTTCTATGGATCTTGCTAATATATCAGGATATTTGTCAAGCATATTTATTTCATTCAGTAATAAGATAGTATTGAAGCTATCAGGACATTCCTCTATAGCTTTTTTTATAATATCAGGATTTTTTTCCAGCATATTTTTTTCTTTTTGTATTATAGCATAACTTCTCCAGAATTTTCCTGCTTCTCCAGAATTTTGAGCAAATTTTACTAATTCCAATCCATCTTGATATCTTTCATCACCAAGCCTGGTTTTATTAGATCTGTAATAGAAAATAGCTTCCTGAAAAAGAGCATCTGCTCTTGAACACGCTTCACCTGGTGTGAGAGGTTCACTCCTGTATTTATAATAAAGTTTAGATATAGAATTCAGATCTTCGGCGTAATGAACATTCAAAATTAAAGCCCTGGCAAATAAATGTAAATATAAAGTTGATAGGGACGTACCATTGTCAGATACTGAAATATTATCAATATCATATGTAATTTCAGGTCTTATTTTATTTGAAATATTAAAGAGTTCTATTGCGGATTTTATATCTTTTAATTCGGCAAGATGAAGACTCTCTCTGGCCAGACTGTAGGATAATATATGCCAGTATCTTGGATTTATATTTTTTATTTCATAGAGATAATCTACAAATTTTAAAAGTAATTCTTTTTCTCTACGGCGATGTAAAAGTATATTTTTGGAACTTAATGATGCGGGATGGTTGCGATAAAAAGCCAGGATACCAGGCATAAATTTAATTTTTACATCCCTCAGGCATAATCTTATCCACAGATCCCAATCTTCTACTCCTATGAATTCTGTTTTAAATCCTTTTATATTATCCAGTGTAATTTTCTTAATAAGAGGTGAATGAGGAGACATAATACACACTATTAAAAATGCTTCAAGATAATCATTTCTGGCTTTATGTTCTCGCCAGATTTCAGGTTTATTTTCCTCTATATTTTCTGAGAAACTTGTTACTTCGGAAAATACCAGGTCATATTCCGGATTATCTTTAAAAAATTCTATCTGTTTTTCAATTTTATCTTCTCTGATTATGTCATCACTGTCCAAAAATTGAATATATTCACCTCTGGCCTCTTTTAGTCCCATATTTCTGGCATAACTCGGCCCACTGTTTTTATTACAGGTCATAATTTTAATTTTGTTTTTGTATGTCCTTGCAATTTGAAGAGATCTATCTTTTGAACAGTCATCTATAAAGATTACTTCTATAGGTTTATATGTCTGATTAAGGGCTGAAGCTATGGTTTCAGAAAGGTATTTTTCTCCATTATAGCATGGTATTATAATGCTGACTAAAGGATTGAATTTATTTTTTTTCATAAATTTTTCTATATCTTTTGGAAATTGTCAATACTTTGAGACAGATTCCGATACTAAATTAATTATCCTTCCTTCAGTAGTTTTCCCGGTGGATTTATCCACACTGCATCAGGCGCCTCCGGTGGAGTTGTATCTGCATGCCTGGCACTTCATCCGCCTGATGCTAGCCAATAAAGTTACATTGTCCACAGGGCTTAATACAAAGTAATTACTTTCCTTATATGCTACTTTTAGTAGTGTAAAAGGTTGTGTCTAGTTTTTTGCACAACAATCAATAAACGACCTCGTGTCGCACCATTAAACCAATACAACACTAAAAATTGTAATTATTCAGGATAATAAAAATATTATAAAGGATGTATTGACATAAAACAAGTATTACCTTAACGATATTTTTGCAGGTTTTTTCAAAAATCTGCAAAAATATCTTGAGAAAAAAGAAAAAGAGCCTGAATATTTACCTTTTATTTTTAACATGTTTTTATTTGAAAAGTGCAAAAGTATAGGTTAAATTAAATAATCTTTTTAAAATAAGAAGATATATAATCTTGACTGTTAGAACCAATATCAAAACATTCATTGCAAAAACTTTTTAATTTGACAAATCCTATTTTTTCACAGGCCTTATCTAAACTTTTTTCTGAAAAGAAAAACATATGATCTGTATCATTAAAGGCTGGAGTAGCAGGTGTCTCAATTATTAACCAGCCAGATTCTTTTAAAACTTTCCAGCAAATTCTCAATATTTCAAAAGGATTAATAAAATGTTCTATAGTATGTGACATTATAACAAGGTCAAACTGTTCTTTGTGAAATGTCACTTCATCTATTACATCACATATAATATTAAGACCTTTTTCTTTCCCTGCAATAACCATAGGATTACTAATGTCAATTCCTGTTGCTATCCAACCCCTTTTGATAAATAACTCCATTTGTTTTCCTTCTGCACAACCAATTTCTAAAACTTTTCTATTTTCAGAAGTTTGCTTTTCTAATTTCTCAATATCAAGTTTTATTAACGTCTTATTACGATTTTCTTTCCATTTTTCCCACTCACCTTCAACAATTGCATTGCTTATTTTAAGATGATTATAACGTACCTTTAAATAATTTTCTTGATATTTAGTTGTTATATCTTCCATAGAAGGAAGATTGCCAACAAATGCCAGATCACATATAGGACAATAAAAATGATAATATAAATGATTAGAAGAAACTGGTAGAAGTTTTTCAGTTTCACAAAGAGGACATTTCCGAACGTGTAATATAAGTACAACTCTCACCCATAATTTTAATAAGTATTTTACGGGAATTACTAATATTTTCTTGACACATAACGGTATATATGTTTTTATTCTTTTAATATATTTATCAATCAATTCTTAAACACCACCTGATAATAAATTTTTATTTACTATAAAAAATGAGATATTGTCAATAGTTGTAGAAAATTATTTTTTCAAGTGCTTCACTCCTTTCAATAAAGTCATTTAAGTAGCTTTAGGCAATTCGTCTTTATTCTGAAATAAAATACCATCAACAAATTTCGCCCCTTGTTTAAGAAGTGGTAATAAATGTTTTCCCTTTATAAGAAGCCAATTTATAGACAATCTCTGTATCGATTTAAACACCATGCACTTTCCGTTTTCTCTCTTCCTGAAACGTTTCACCACATTAGTCCTGGCCTTTACCCAGGAAAATACAGACTCTATAGGATTCGTAGTTTTTATATGAACCCGGTGAATTTTAGGGAAATCATAAAAAATAAAATCTATACAGTTATCCATCATACTTCTGATTGTTAAATATTTCTTTATAGAGGTCCAGGTAATTGTCTAACATTTTATTTAATGTAAATTTTTCGATTATAACCTGACGGGAATTAGCTGAAGCTATATTTCTAATCTCTTTATCGTCTATAAATTTTTTAATACCTGTAATAAAGTCTCTTAAATCTTTATATTTTGCTATATAACCTGTTTCTAAATGTTTAACAATTTCTGGTATTGCTCCTGTCTCAAATGTAACAACAGGTGTTCCACATGCCATAGATTCTGCTACAACCAGACCAAAAGTTTCTCCCAGTGATGGATATATGAATAAATCTGCAGAGGAAAAATAACTGGCAAGAGTTTTTTCATCCTGAATATAACTAATGTGTAAAATATTATCAGAACTAGTTGTACTTGAAGCGGAACCTATTAGAATAAAGAATAAATCATTTCTGCTGTTTTTTAAAGTATTATATATTTCTTCAAGATAATGACCACCTTTAAATAAATTTTCTTTCCCATTATAAGCGACAAAAAGCAGTATTAGTTTATCCTGTGGTAAACCCAGTTTTTTTCTAATTTCTTTTTTATTATAGTTATAAAAAATTTTTTCATTGATCCCGTTATAAATCATTCTTATATCCTGATTTTTTAATATAGATCTTTCAGCCTTCTCTTTTAACCAATTGGAAGGGCATACAATGGTTAATTTACAATATTCATAAATTCTTTTTTTATTTTCCCATACAAAATCAGTAGCGTCTATAATATTTTTACTCTGCCTTCTTATTTCAGGACATTTTTTACAACCTATTTCCCATTTTTCACACTCAAAAGAATTTATACATATACCTGTAAAAGGCCCCATGTCATGTAACGTCCATATTGTTGGTTTCAAAGAGCTTAATTCAGGTAAAGTAAAAGGGCTTAAATAGCCATATTGTGTATGAATGTGAACAATATCGGCTTGCTGAAATGATGGATAATTTTTTATATTAAAACTTGACAAATGGCAAAAATCGTCCCATCCGAAATAAGTTTGATAAAAATATAAGCTTCTTTGTTTCTCAGAAAGTTCTTTTAATAGAACATTCACTTTTTCATCATTAAGAGTTGAATTATTAACCAGCATTTTAGCATTATAATCTTTACTTAATAGATAACAATGAAGATTATAAGTAATTTTTGCTGCTCCCCCTATAAAGTCAAGGGCATTTAATTGTAGTATATTTTTTATTTCTGATTTATTTTTTTTTACTATCTCAAATTTTTTTACTCTGGGTAATAGTTCTTCTTTATAAGTTTTTCTGGCTAAACCGGGACTGAAAAAGATGATTTTAAGAGCATTAAAAATATCAAATTCTCTCTTGAATTTTCTTAGTTTGTTTTGGAAAATATTTATATCCCAGTTTTCTATATTTATACCTGGAATAGTATATAGGTTTGTATTTTTTGTAATATAACCTCTATTATTTGTTATACCGGAATTATACCCGGCCATTTTTAAAATATCTATTGTTTTTTTTGTATAATCTCTATGTGTTCCAAAAGGATAGTAAAAATTTTTAATTTCTTTTCCAAGGATTCTTCCAAGTATTTCTTTAGATTTTTCTATTTCCCATTTCTGTCTTTCCTCAGTTTCACAACTCAATATACAATCAGTCATTCCACGGGAACCAATCTCGATAAACCCCCCTTCTACTAATTGTTTTATTTCTTTTTCTGTCATAGGATAATGGTTTTCCCCTGTTCTATTTCTTTCTAAATGGGCTTCCAGAAATAATTTATCCAGAATGAATTCTCTTTCTTCATGTCTAATATATTTCAATAAATCTATCAGTTCTTTATAAACAATTATAGCATCATTATAAGTTCTTATTTCCCAGAAATATTCTTTTTCCCTAATTTTTATTTTTATTGGCTTGTAAATATTTTCCTTATCTTCTAAAAGGATTTGTTCTATTTCATCACACCAGTATTCTCTCGAACTTCCTATCATATCGACAGTAATGAAAACTGTTGCTGGAATTTTAAATTTTTCTAGAACAGGTTTTACATGAAATAATTTATCATTATATCCATTGTCAAAAATTATTACCATACTATTTGGGGGAATATGTTTATTTTTTAAATTTCTAAATAGGTCATGGATGCTTATAATATTATATCTTTCTTTTAAGTATTTTATCTGAGTTTCAAAATTTTTAGGACTTATGGAAGATGGAGGGCCATGATGTTGACTTATTATATTATTATAAATCAATAATATTACTTTAGGTTGTCTTTTTGTAAAAGTATTGAAAAATAATTCCCACAGTTTTATAAAAAATTTGGTTGACTGACAAATTTTACTATCTTTATTCATTAGCTATTTTAATACCTTTTCACTTTTTTATAATATTTTTTTTCTAAAAATAACCATCCTCATATCAACACATTTGTCTTGCCATTTTCTATATATAAGAGAAGCTTTTTTACCAGTTTCTCTACACACAAGATAATCTGTTTCTACTATAATTTCACAATAGGAACTCAATATATTTTTTATTTTATCCCATTCAATATGATCATATTTATAGATATGAATCTCACCATCAATACCTGGTTTATAAAAAAAATTTCTTTTAATAAATTCCTTTAATAGTCTTACTGATTCATTTATAGGTTTTAAATTTGCTTTTTCCATGGTTTTATTATTACATAATACTTCAAGATATTTTTTATAATTTATATCTTCAGTCCAATATGAAGGACAAAATTCATGGTCAATAAAAATGATACCCCCTGGTTTTACAATTCTTACAAATTCTCTTAAGATACTCAGATAATCAGGTATATGGCTCAATACACCATAAGTTGTTAAAATATCAAACGTATTATCTTGAAAATTAGATAAATCAAAACCATTTAAAATTACAGTTTCAAGTTTTTCCGAAGAGCCTATTTTGTCCAGCAATCGTTCAATACTTTTTTCTGATATATCAGATGCTACAACATTAAGGTTTTCTTCCAGTAAGTGTTTTGTAATATTACCTGTACCTGCACCAAAATCTAAAGCTATTGATATATTTGAATGACTTTGTATATATGATATAGCTTTTTTTAATGATTTGCTAATTCTAATTTGCTCTATTGGATTATATATTTCTATATGTCTGTAATCATAGGATGAAGCTATTATATTGTTTATTTTTTTATTGTAATCAATCAATTCTTTAGTATCTTTATAGTTTTTATTTGCAAATTTATTTTTTTTTATTATAAATAGTTTAAAAATATTTTCTAAATAGAAATAATGCTTTAATCTTCTTGTACATAGTTTATATAAAATAACTAAACAATTATTTTTAATTCTCAATATAAAATTATCTTTAAACAAGTACTTTTGTGCAAGCTCGAAAGAATAGAATGATGCTTTATAATATCCTAATTTTTCAATATTAAGACCAATTTTGAGGTATAAAGAAGTAATAGAGGTTTCATCTGTCATATGTAATAATTCTTCAACCGATAATTTATCCAGAAAGTCAATATGAATTTTACTGCATTCTTCTAAGAAATAGGAAATACTTTTACTACCCTGGTCTTTATGTTCTCTGCTTTTTATTAAAATTTCTGGAATGTGTTTAAATTTATATCTATTCGATAGCCTGAACCACATATCATAATCCTGGCTGGTTCTAAGTTTTTCATCAAATAAACCTGTTTTATTAAAACATTCCTTTGGTATCAAGGTTGTACAGCCATGAATATGATTTATTGTAATTAAGGCATAACGAAATTTATAAGGTTCAACGGGAGCAAATATTTTATGAGATATAAATTGAGAATTATGATCTATAAAATCATAATTGCTATATAATATAATTTTATCTTTATGGATCTCCTGATTTAAATATTTTACTTGCACTTCTATTTTATTGGGATAGTAGACATCATCATGACTCAACCATGAGAAATATTCGCCAGTCATTTCTTTAATACCTATATTTAAAGCACTTGCAACTCCTCCATTTTCCTTACAAAAGTATCTTGTTTTATCACCATAAGATTTTACAATTTTCTCTGTCTGTCCGCCATCAGTGGAACCATCATTTACTATAATTACTTCAATGTTTTTATAAGTTTGTCCCAGGGCACTATCTATTGCTTCCTGTAAATATTTAGAACCGTTATATACAGGTATTACTATTGATATTTTAGGATTAAATTCCATTAACTTCTCCAATAACTTAATAGAATCTTTATTACAGTTTTACTTACATTTTTTACCATATATTCCGGCGGTATCTGCCAGTAATTTTTTTGACTTATGACTGACCTGACGGCAAGTAATATGGATTCCGGTTCACACCCTGATATAAAATTACTTCCTGCTTCTACTGTTTCTGGCCTTTCTGTTACATCTCGTATTGTTACATTCGGAACTCTAAAAATACAGCATTCTTCCTGAACAGTTCCACTATCACTCAATACACAAAAAGCATTTTTCTCAAGATAGACAAAATCAAATAATCCTAACGGATTTATTGTTATTATCCCTTCACCTTTTATATTTTTATTTTGTTTCTCAAGTTGAGAAAGGGTTCGTGGATGTATATTACACACTACGGGAATGTTATACTCTCCATATAGATAATGAAAAGCTTCAATAAATTTGCTTAAACGCTGATCAATATCAACATTTTCTGCTCTATGCATAGTAATAAGAAAATATTTCTTATGTATTAACCCTAATTTATTAAGGATATTGCTGCTATCTATTTTTTCTGAATAGTGTTCTAAAACTTCTAATATAGGATTGCCTGTAACATAAATTCTATTTCCTTCAATACCTTCACGGAGGAGATTTGCCCGACTTCTCTCTGTATATGGCATAAGGATATCACTTGTATGATCAACTATACGTCTATTGACTTCTTCAGGGACACGATCATCATAACATCTATTTCCAGCTTCCATATGAAATACAGGTATACCCATTTTCTTAGCCACAATAGAAGATAAAGCACTATTAGTATCACCAAGAAGTAATAGCCGGTCAGGTTTTTCCTTTATTAAAACCTTCTCGCATTCTATTAAAATCTTACCTGTCTGTTCTATAACACTTTCTGATTTACATGCCAGCATATAGTCAGGTTTACGTAATTCCAGTTCTTCGAAAAATATATCATTTAATCTTCTATCATAATTCTGGCCCGTATGAACCAGTATATGGTCACATAAATTATCAATAAGAGGTATTATCAAACTTAATCTGATTATTTCAGGTCTTGTTCCCAGAATAGTCATTATTTTCATCGCAGGAATTCTCCTTCTTCTTTTATCTCCTGACCTACCATTAAATTATATTTTATTAACATATCTCTTGTCTCTTCAAAAGATAATAAAGAATCACCGGAGTTGTATTCTTTATTTAATGGTTTTAACATTTCTTCTTTGCTAATAAGTTCAGGAAGCATAGGCTTGATTGCATAATAGCCATCTCTCTCAAAAGTCCGCCATCCTTCTTCATCTGAAACCAGTATTTCATGAACCTTTTCACCGGGTCTTATACCTGTATAGATTATTTCCACTTTTCTATTATCAATTAAAGCTTTTGCCACATCTACAATACGTGAGGCCGGAACTTTCGGAACATAAATTTCACCTGGCAATGCAGATTTAAGTGCTGCAATTACAGTATCTACACCACTTTCTAAAGGTAGAAGGAAACGGGTCATGTCTTTTGTTGTAATTGTAACAGAGACTCCATTTTTTATCTGCTCATGAAAAAGAGGAATGACAGAACCACGTGAGGCAAGAACATTTCCATAACGGACACATATAAAACGGGTCTCTGGTATTAGTACATTTGCTGAAATAAAAATTTTTTCCTGAATAGCTTTTGTCATACCCATAACATTAACAGGTTTACAGGCTTTATCGGTAGAAACCCCTACAACTGTTTTAATATTCAGTTCATGTTCTCTTATTGCCTTAACAATATTTTCAGCACCGGTAATATTAGTCTCCACTGCTTCATAAGGAAAATATTCACATGAAGGAACCTGCTTTAATGCAGCAGCATTAATAACTATATCCGCTCCTTTTAATACAGAACAGACAGAGTGATAATTTCTCACATCTCCTATCCTGAATTCAAGTAATTGCCTGAAATTATTATAAATTACTTCATCAGTTACTTTTCGTTTATTCTGATACTCTACTCTCATAAAGTGCTGTTTTGCTTCATCCCGGGAAAAAATAATAATTTTTTTCGGTAGGCCTTCACTCTCTGAAAGTAAACGACGTGTAAGAACTTTTCCCAGTGAACCTGTACCTCCGGTTATAACTACTACTTTATCGTTAAAAATTTTCATTATGATTACCTTTCGTTTTTAATATAGAAAGATGACGAAATAAAATGTTTATGCATTTTTTCTATAAGTTCATCCCATGAAGGAGGTTTATAGCCGGTAATTTCTTTAAATTTACTGGAATTTAATGACCTGTCACAAAAAAAATCATCATACCGCTCAATTTCGATCTGTTTATTATATTTTTTTGAAATTAACTTTAATAATTCATATTTTGATACCGGTTCTGATGAGACATGGTAAAGTCCATTTAATTCAGTATTTGGTATAACATATTCGGAAATTATACGAGCTATTTCTATAGTAGGAAATCCAGAATAAATTGCCTTTATAAAACCTTTTACTGCTCCTTCCTGGGAAAGAAACCATTCAATAAGGCCATATTTACCTTTGAGTTCATGACCGATTATGGAAGTTCTTAGAGTTATGCAGTGAGGATAAGTTACCTCCCCTAAAAATTTGGTTCTACCATAAAGATCTGAGGCATTAGACGAATCTGTTTCTTTATAATTTCCTTTTAAACCATCAAATACACAGTCTGTGCTGATATGTATCATCCTTGCCCCGGCTGTACGACAAATTAAAGATATACGATGAGGTAATTGGGCATTAACTGTAATTACAGTAAGAGGATCACTTGCCGCAGGAAGTTGCTTAATCAGGCCAATACAGTTTATTACAATATCAGGCCTGATAGATGCTAGAGCACGAATAACAGTATCAAAATTATCTGCATCCACTCCTGGCCTTATCTTTTTTATTTCTTCAGGTTTAAACCATTTATCCGGAGAATTTATACTGCGTATGGTACCATATACATCAAAGTTTTTATTTTTTCTTAACTCCATGAATAAGGTATGGCCTAACATTCCTGTTACACCAAGTATTAATATTTTTTTTGAATTCATAATGTTCCTCACTCTTTATAAAATATATTATATTCCGAATTTAATCATTGAGTATATCACTTATCGTTTTATTATATTCCCCCTTTAAACAACTTTGGATTACCTGTTGTCTTTTATGCATTTGTACTTTTATATCAAAAACTTTTAAAAATTTATCTCTACATCGTTGGGAGAGATTGTATAAACTATTCAAATCATTAAAATAATTTAGAATAATTTTAGCAATTTTCTTTGGCTCTACAGGAATTATACATATATCAAAATTATTAATAAATTCAATATTTAAATTCAGTTCATCTGAGCAAAATACAGCTACCCCGGCAAACGCTGCTTCTACACAACATGAAGTTGGAAAGCCATCAAAATACCCTGTATCTAACTTAAAAGGAATATTAGGGCTACATATAATATCCATGTTAAAATAAAATTTATGGAAAAATTCTATTTTTCTTACACCATAAAAAGTTAATCTATTTTCAATAGGTTTTATATCAATATCGCCGGGGCTAAAATTGCCTATTACATGAAATCGTATATCTTCAGAATATAAAGATAAAATCTTTGCCACTTCAATAAAAGTATCATAGCCCTTATCAATACCTTTATTCATATACTTATTTGCTACAAAACAGATATCAAAGGTATCTTTATTTTGTTTATAATATTTTTTTTCAATATAATTTTTCTTATAATATTCTGAACCCAAAACCCCTCCATAAATAAATTCAATTTTTGACTTATTACAAAAATTATTATCAATTAGATAATCATATGTAACCTTCTGGGTGACAATAATTTTTCTCAGGAATTTAGATTTACATATTTTCCTCAATTTTCTATCACTTTCTTTATTGTGTAAACCAAAATGGCCACCCGGATAAAGAGTAAAAACAAAAGGTATTTTATTTGCCTCAACTATTGGCAAAAAATAGTAAGTATTATGCAAAAAATCAATATAATATAATGAACTATTATAATCTATATTTAATTTAAATTGATGTACTTTATCTTTGAATTGTGGATAAAATTTAATATATTCCTCTTTACAATAATTATAATCAATTACTGTTGAATAAACTCCGGTATTTTTAAATTTTTCCAAATAACAATTAAATTCAGCTATTCTAAAAGGAGACAAAATATTAGGGAATGTATCATCAAATATAATTAAGTCTAATTTCTTATTAGATTTTAGAAAAGAGTTAGATAAATTCTTTTCTAATTTATAATGAATATATCTAATTAAGAACTGAAGATTTTCTGTAGCTTCTATTCCTAATATTGTTGTTATTATTAATTTGATAATTTTTAACAAAATTTTTTTCATTTTTACAAATAGATTCATTTTTTAGTAACCAACACTATTTTTTATTTAAAAACTTCTTAAATATATCGCAGATTTTTTCAACATCACCAGTAGAAAGCCCGCCATAGAAAGGCATAGACAGAACTTCTTTTACAATTCTATGAGCTACAGGCAGGTTTGAAGGATTAGATGATGGTAATTGACGATAACATGGATACTCACTACAGAGTGGATAAAAATATTTTCTTGTAAAAACATTATATTTTTTAAATTCTTCATGAACCCAATCCCTTGATTTGCCAGAGGATTTTTTATCTATGCGAATAACAAAATATTGATAACTATTTCTTATCCCCTCTATTTCATCCATCAATTTAATTCCTTCAACATTTTTCAAGCATTCTCTATAAGTATCAAATAAAATTTTTCTTTTTTTTCTCTCTTCTTCTACAAGTTCTAAAATTAAAAGCCCTATAACAGCCTGAATTTCATTCATCTTTCCATTGATTCCCGGCATTACAACTTCTTCTTCATTTTTAATTCCAAAATTTTTTAAAAAATATATTCTTTCTTTTAGATTTGGATCTTTATAGGTTAATGCTCCTCCCTCTGTTGTATGAAATAATTTAGTCGCATGAAAACTAAACATAGTTATATCTCCAAAATTTCCTATACCCGTTCCATTTATTTCAGTCCCAAAAGCATGGGCGGCGTCATATATAACGTTTAACCCGTAAAGATTTGCTATTTTTTGAATTTTATCTACTTCACAGGGTATACCGAATACATGAACAGCTAAAATAGCTGTAGTCTGCGGGGTAATCATAGCTTCTATTTTATCTGCATCTATTGTCATAGTTTCAGGATTTATATCACAAAAAATAGGTTTTATATTATTCCACGTTAATACATGAGGACTGGCGGCAAAAGTAAATGGTGTAGTAATAACTTCTCCTGCAAGGCGGAGACTCTGGCAGGCTGTTATAAGGGCTATTGTACCATTATTAAATAAAGAAAGGTTGGGAACTTTTAAGAATTTCACTAATTTCCCTTCAAGCAGGTTATGCTGTTTTCCCATATTAGTAAGCCATTGTGAATCCCAGACTTCTTGAAGTTTTAACTTTACCCTGTTTAAATCCGGTAATAATGGACGAGTTATATAAACTGGTTTCGAAAAAGGTTCCATAATCATAATCCTCATAAAATTATTAAATATTATAATATTTCAATTTTTCTGGAAAATTCTTGAAGTAGATCATAACCATCCCATATATTTGAAAAATCTAAGGATTTTCCAACAGGCACTATTCGATCTATACCTTTTAAATTACCTTTAATAACAAAATCTATTAATTCTTCTCTATCAAATCCAAACACACTTATAGTCTGATCTTTTCTTGTAATAAATTCAGATATTTCACTGATATGATTGACTCTGGCTTCATAAAACAACCCGCCACCACAGTGAATGTTCCTTTTTATATCATCAAGGTTATTAAAGAAAATACGGGTAATCATGTTTGTAACACCTCTCTCAATTATAGAGTGTTTTGAAATAATTGAAAGAGATAAAGCTGCAACTAGTTTATCCACAAACATGGCAACCGGCATTCCCTGTTTACCTTTAATAACTTTCTGTTCCAGCATAGACCAAAATAAATTTCTGGCTTCATTAACAGCTATTTCATCACCTGACCAGAAAATAAGTCTTGGCGAAGAACAGGCATTTTGAGCGAAGGTAAAAGAATCATTATAAAAATGAGTAGTAACCATATCTTTATTATCACATTCCAGGAATCTGTTTGCTTCGATTATACTGAAGGAAAATTTATCGGCAAATGTTATTTCTTTTGCTGTCGGTTCTACAGGGATAGAACGTATTTTACTTATTGTTTCATCACCACCCCATATAACCCTTACATTACAGAGTGAAGAAAAATAACCGGTTATCTCATCATTATGTTCATATTGAATAATTATATACCTGTTTTTTATATCAATGAATTCATTCCCGGTAATAATCTCATTAATAATATTAATTAAACTTTCCATTTGATTACTTAATTTACTTGATATTCTTATTATATTTATATTCCCTGCAAGCATAGAAAGAAACCATGAATAAACAAAGATAGTATCTACATTTGACGGAGTAATATGAAATACAATACCTCTACCAAGAGATAAATAGGGTTCTCTGTTATTATCAAATATATTTTTTAGTTTTATAATATTTGCTTTTCTCATCCAGAAAGCCAGAGCAATAATTTCTGGAAACTGTTTTAAATAAATATCTTTTAAAATCCTGGATGAAAAAGCTTCTATAAAATTCATTACTACTTCACTAAAAGCCGGTAAAATGGTGGAATCCAGCAGAATTAATTCTTTACAATTTACAGGACTCAGTATTTTATATTGATTGATAGGCATGAGTATCACTGCAACCTCTTATTTCAGCTTTAGGAATTCTCCCGATTATCTTGAAATATTTTCCGTATCTGCCACATGTACAATTATCTTCTCCCAGAACTACACCTGTATCTTCTGTAAGTAATATATGTCCCGGATAACTGTGAGGTAAAATTGAAATTACTTCTATAATTCCTTCTTTATTAAAACCTGAATCAGACCAGTCATAAGGATTTCTAATAATTACATCAGAAAATATGGGGGCATGCAAATTACCATTTTCACATTCCATAAAAATTGAGCCAACCTGTTCAACCATTCCATAAAAATTGAAAATTTTTTTTAACCCCAGGAGATCTTTCAGAGATTTTTTAAATATTTTGTTGTCTACAGCTTCTTCCGTGAGCTTTTTCCATCCGCCGCTGTGTATCAAAGTCCCACGTTGGAGATTATATTTTTTACCAGTTCTTAATAAATTTTTATAAAAATATTCCCATACCATAAAAGTAAAACCAAAAAGTAATAATTCTTCTCTTTCATGTTTTTCCAGAAATTGTTCAAAACCGTTAATATCGATATTCATCTCTTCGTCCAGTAAATAAAAGTGGTCTCTTCCGAAGGTCGATAGTCCTAAAATGCCGGCGCCTCTGGCAGAAAATAAATTTCTATCTTTTATTACATTCGATGTGTCTATAATAATCATAGGCAACCTTTTAGAACCGATAAAATTTTGTAATATTTTTACCAATGTTTTAGTTTGATAAAGAGAAGTATTTTTGTCAGTAAAAATTCTGGAAACCTTCTGAGATGTTGTTCCTGATGATGTTAATACCTTAAAAACTTCACTGTCGTCAATACTCTTCAAAGTAAAATCTTTAAAAAGTCTGACAGGCAGAAAAGGAAAATCTTCCAATCTTTCAAAGTTGATATTTATGGTTTTTAAGGCCTGATGGATTTTTTTATAAGGCTCACAGTGATTTATATGATGAAGGGTTAAATAATTCAAATATTCAATCAGTATTTTATTTTTTTCTTCTTTCTTCAAGCTATACGGTCCAACTTTATATAAATCGTCTAAATCAATCATCACTGAATTCCTTTAAACATCTCATCATATAAAATTTTTCCCGATTCACTCCTGGTAATTTTTTCCACCTGTAAAATCTTGAGAACAGAACTATTAAAATTATATGTTTTTACTATTTTATTTTTAATTAAATCTCCATCTTTCTGGTTTATAATAGCTATACATAGTAAATCATCTCTACCGCCACATGCACATTCGTAACCTTCTGATTTCAAAAACAGTTCTATTTCATCAAGATTAACCCTGTTGCCAAATATTTTCAAAAATCTTTTCTTACGTCCTGTAATATAAAAATATTTATCTTCATCAAAATAAGCTATATCACCTGTCTTTAAAATACCTTTTAATTCATCACCCTTAGATAAATCATATTCACAGGTGGCATATCCCATCATAACATTGCTGCCTTTATACACAAGTTCACCATTTATGCCTGGTTCCAAAATGTTATTACCATGTTCATCTATTATCGTTAATTCCCCACCCGGAATTGCTATACCAATACTCTTGAATTTTTCTATATTTTTTTCCGGCGGAACATATGAAATTCTTGCTGTTGCTTCAGTCTGTCCATACATTATAAAAAAGTTTATATTGTTTTTATGAGAAAATTCGGAAAATTCCAGAGCTAAATCAGGATGTAGCTTCCCGCCTGCCTGGGTCATAGTTTTAAGAGATGGCAATTTCATATTGAAAAACTTAAGTCTTTTTAAAATCTCATACATATATGGAACTCCTGCAAAAGACGTACCCTGATAAAACTTAAAAAAGTCCCAGAAATCTCCCATTACCATAGAGCCATCCGTTAATAATATGGTACTGCCAGTTGAAAAATGGCTATTAATTACAGATAATCCGTAAGTATAATGAAAGGGAAGACTTGTAACAGGTCTTTCGTCAGAAGTTAATTTTAAATACTCTGCTATTGATTTTGCGTTGGAATCCAGATTATCGCCTGTGAGTTTTACCAGTTTAGGACTTCCTGTGCTCCCTGATGTTGAAAGGAGCAATTTTAAATTTTCATCTATTTTTATCTTTCTCTCTGAATTCATGCGAATTAAGCCATATTCTTTATAGGAATAAACAACATTACAGTCATTATCCAATGGTTTCCATATGAATTCAGGCTTGTATGTATCAATTAAAACCTGCATAAGTTTATTATCTGTTTTGTTATCTATTAAAAATGCCACACTGTTAGATTTTAAAGCAGATAAATACCCGATTATTGTCTCAGCATTATTTCTACAGAATATAAAGACCAGATTTTTTTGTTCTTTCGAGTAATTTTTTGCCAGATTATCACTTTCATTTACCAGGTCACTATAAGTTAGAGTTTCACCTTTTGTATTAATTATTGCGGTTTTATCTGAAAACATGGCGAGATTATCATAAAATTTCATAATACCATTCCCCCATCGACACCTATTATTTGACCGGTAATATAAGAAGACAAATCAGAACCGAGAAATAAAGCAGAATTAGCAATATCTTCCGGGCTACCTATTTTTTGCATTTTAATAGATTTTACTCTGGCAGTATATATTTCTTCAGACAGAGATCTGGTCATGTCTGTATCTATAAAACCAGGGGCAATAGCGTTTACTCTTATGTTATAAGGTGCAAACTCCTTTGCTGCAGATTTTGTAATGCCAACTATTGCTGCCTTACTTCCGCTATATACGATTTGTCCATCATTTCCGTTAAGGCCAACAATTGACGATATGTTAATAATACTGCCCGTTTTCTTTTTCATCATGAACCTTGAAGCATATTGCATCATATAAATAGTGCCGAAGGTATTAACACTAAATATTTTATTTATGCTCTCCTCCGTTACCATAGGTAGTAAAGCATTTTCCATTATACCTGCATTATTTACGAGGATATCTACATATTTTGTGAACTTGAATATTTCTTTAAATCCTTCTTTGACTTCATTATAATTAGAAACATCAAAGTATAATCGCATGATTTTTACTTTATATTTTAATTCCAGTTCTTTACTGATATCTTCGATGGAACCGCTGGTTTTGCTATTAGCAATAATAGTAGCGCCATTTCTGGCATAACATTCCAGAATCGCTTTCCCTATGCCTCTGTTACATCCTGTTATTACTGCTATCTTATCCTTAAGCATATTTAAAATTCCACTCCATATTTTTTCAGAATTTCTTTTGCTTTACCAAAAGAGCTCATGCCTATGACATCTTCTGTATCAAGCATTGTATCAAAACCTTCGTCTATAGCAGCCACTAATCTCATATGAGCAACTGAATCCCATTCCAATGTAGAATTATATGCAAGGGAATCTTCAATTCTATGTTCCTCTATCTCAAGTGTTTGAGAAAATATTTGTTTTAATTTTTCACTGTTATTCATTTTATCCTCCTGACATATTTATTTCGTTAAGATAATCTTTCTCAATTTCTAAAACTGTTTTTCTTCTCTTTCCTATTAATTTTAAAGGGTTACCTGATACAATAGAAAAATCTTCGATTTTTTTACTTACAAAGCTTAATGCACCAACAGATACACCAGTTCCAAGTTCAACGCCGGGCATTAATATACTTCCAGTACCTACTATGGCATGTCTCCGTAAAATTACAGGGCCAGAAGTGATTCTTCTATATTTATCAGGCACCGTAGGATTTGTTAAATATCCATATATAAAGTCATCTGTAGCAGTATAAATAGTAACCCTTGGACATAAACTGCAAAAATCTTCTATTACAATTTTATCACTGGCTCCAAAAATAAGAACAGATGACGCAACATGAATATTATTACCTATATAAATCCCATTTTTACCGGCACTAATCATAGAAAAACAATCTATTCTGACATTATTTCCTATATGAATATATTGAGGAGAAAAAAACTCAACACTTTTATGGATATCAACATTTTTCCCTATGGTACCTATTCCGATTTCTTTTAATTCTTCTATGGTATAATTCATAATGAACCCCTCTTTATATTACAGTTAGAGAATAAAGAACCACATAAATCCGGATATTCCAATTGTAATTTACATAATCAGTATTAATCATAATTTCTTATCACCCTGTAAATTAACTTCTATAAGGAATTAATCAACTTAGTTTCCCATTTTAAAATTGGCCTTATAACTCCACCTATTTTGCCATACCATGTGCCTTTTCTATTAGAGTCTTTCACGTCAAAAACTAAAACATCATACATAAAAAAAATTCCATATGAACTATCTTTAGTAATCATTATCATAATACTATATGTTTCATCATTTAATAAATTTGGAGGAATATGACATACTCCGTGAAGTATGCCCTTTAGATAAACTTCAGGTTCAGACCAGCTATTAAAAATCAGTAATCCTTCTCTATTATATATATGCATACTATAGTTAAGTTCTATCTTGTCACTGAAGTTCCAAGCCTTAAATTCTATTTTTAATGGAGTATCAACCCTGATTATATTATCATTATTATCACTATCTATAACAATCTTTGCACTGTGAAGTCGGACAGTATCATTCCCAGGAGCAGTTTCTATATTATCCCATACTCTTTCCAGAAAAGTACCTGCTCCATGTTGTAAATAATGATTTACAACTTCATGACTGTCTCCATCTTCTATCAGTAATCCTTTCTCCAGTAATATTGCTCTTGAACAAAGACTTTTTAATGCTGTCAAGTTATGACTTACAAATAAAATAGTCCTTCCTTCTTTACTTATCTCTCCCATTTTCCCCAGGCATTTCTTTTGAAATTGAGCATCGCCAACTGCCAGCACTTCATCAATTAAAAGTATTTCAGGTTCAAGATGGGCTGCTACTGCAAAAGCAAGCCTTACATACATACCAGAAGAATATCTTTTAACAGGGGTATCCAGAAATTTCTCAATTTCTGCAAAGCTAACTATTTCGTCGAACTTCCTTCCTATTTCAACTTTACTCATTCCGAGAATGGCACCATTAAGGTATATATTTTCCCTTCCTGTTAATTCGGGGTGAAATCCCGTTCCCACTTCCAAGAGACTTGCTACTCTTCCCTTAATACTGACCTTCCCTTTTTCAGGTTCAGTAATTCTACTTATAATTTTCAAAAGAGTAGATTTTCCTGCGCCATTCTGGCCAATAATTCCAATTTTATCGCCCTGCTCTACCTCAAATGAAATATCTTTTAATGCCCAGAATTCTTCTGGCATAGATATGTTTCTTATATTTTTTTTGAAAGGATTTGATATTTTTTGACAAATTGATTTTGTAGATTCTACTACAACATCACGTAATGCTATATATTTACTTCTAGAATTATCCTGATGGCTTATTATATATTTTTTCCCTAAATTTTCTACTTTGATTACAATATCTGACATATTTTTATATCACAGTCATGTGTCTGTCACTTAAATATCCTTAATATAATTATACCCTGAATACTTATTTTTTACCTGTCTTGGTTATAGAAATTTCTGTACCATTTAACAAATTCAATTAATCCTTTCTCAATTTCGATCAGAGGTCTAAACCGGACATTCAGAAAAAGCTCATCAATATCTGCAAAAGTCTCTACCATATCTCCTTCCTGCATGGGAAGAAATTTTTTCTTTGCCTCTATCCCCGTTTCTTTCTCCAGAACACTCACAAAATACATCAATTCAACAGGCTTATTATTTCCGATATTATAAATTTTATATGGTGCTACAGAATTGCCCGGATCAGGTTTCAGTCCATTCCACTCTTTATTCCCTTCCGGTATTTTCTCTACAAGTCTTCTTACCCCTTCCACAATATCATCGATATAGGTAAAATCTCTTTTCATCTGTCCATTATTATATATTTCAATTTCTTTTCCCTCATAAATAGCCTTTGTAAATTTAAAATATGCCATATCAGGCCTGCCCCAGGGGCCATAAACCGTAAAAAATCTTAATCCCGTAACAGGAATATTGTAAAGATAACTGTAACTGTGAGCCATAAGTTCATTTGATTTTTTTGTTGCCGCATAAAGAGATATGGGATGATCCACATTATCATGAACAGAGAAAGGTTTTGACTCATTCAGTCCGTATACGGAACTTGACGAAGCAAATATAAGATGTTTCACTCCGTAATGACGGCACCCTTCAAGGATATTCAGAAAACCGCTTATATTACTGTCAATATAGGCATAGGGGTTTACAAGGGAATATCTCACACCTGCCTGTGCTGCAAGGTTTATAACAAAATCAAATTTTTCACTTTTGAATAAGTTATTTATTGCCTTTCTGTCTTCCAGATTCATTTTGAGAAATTTAAAATTTTTGTATTTATGACTTTCTGCAGGCTTATTATACTCTATTTCTTCTATACCCAGTTCTTTCAGCCTGGCATATTTTAAATTTACATCGTAATAATCATTTATATTATCGATACCTGTTACTTTATATTCGTCCTGTAGAAGTCTGATAGACATATGAAACCCGATAAATCCTGCAGACCCTGTGACAAGTATTTTAATCATATTCAGACCTTTCTTTATAGCAGGGCTTTTTATTTTATGATATAATTAAGTATTGATATGAAAAAATATTCTCTTGAATTTAAATTACTCCTTGTTTTTATTCCCATAGAATTGATATTATTTCTTTTGAGTTTTATTGAAATATTTACTTTAACTCATTCTCTTATAATTTCTTTATTTATGTGTTTATCACTGATAATTTTATTTATCATAAAGAGAGAAAAAATACCGGTAAACATATCATTAAAACTCTCAAGAGTCCTTTTTATAACCTCTGTCGGCGTATTATTTCTTCTGAATGTTTTTGTAATAACAGGAGGAATAAGTAAAATGACTGTGCCTTTTTTTATAACAGGTATAATAGTAATAATGTTTGCCGCCATGGAAAGTCTTGGCGTACTGAAAACCTTCAATGAACAAAGAATGTCCGATTTGGATGACCTGGCAATAAAGAATAAATTTTTGAATTTAATAATGATACTTTCTATCATATGGCCTTTAATTCCCCTGTCCGGCGCCATTATATATTCAAGATTCCCTGAAAAATTGAATTTTCTGAGAAAAATAGAATTTCCTTTTTCAAACCCTGTTATGGCAGTTTCAGACAGTGACGGTAATATTTATATAGATATAAGCTTTTACTGCCGTATTCAGAAATATGATAAAGACGGGCATTTTTTGTACGGTTTTGGTTACGGAACTCCCGGTAATTCAGAGCTGATTATAGATGAACATAACAGGCTTTATATAGGTACCTATAACAATAAAAATATTCTCAGGGTATTTTCTTCTGAAGGCGGAAAGCTTTATGAAATTTCCTCTCCGGAAGAGGATCTTTATTCATGGTTTTTGAATAAAGGAGGACATGTACAGGCTATATGGAATAAGAGAATAGTAATGAATGATACCGTTATGCCTGTTCAGGAAGATACCTATCTTTTTACCGGCACCAGGTTTGCCGGGAAAATTTTTCAGGATATAAAAGGTAACAGATATATAATTTCCAGAAATCTTTTTCGTCCTGCTGTATGCAGGGAAAATTTAAATGGCATAAGGGATCTTACTATAGTACCCGGTATTATGGTCTATGTCTTTACAATCCCTTTTCCTTCTCTTGTTATACCTTTATTTATAATGTTGTGTCTTACCGGCAAAAAGGAGCAAAAATAAAATGATTGAGAGTTATATTGAAAAAATTAAACAAATGTCTGAAGAAGATCTTCTTGGTTATTCGGAATTGTTCAGAAATAGCTGCAATAATATACCGGTATGTAATGTTGTGAGTAATGACGGAAAATCTTATAAATACATTCCGTTACCTGTGACCGACGGACCTATGAAAAAAGAAGATCTTGATGCAACAGGTATAGTCCTCGGACGGGCTCTTCTTGATTTGAATATAGACCTGGAAAATACATGGGCTATTACTGAAGCTGACAGGGGCGGAGGTCTGGTATTGAGTGCATTGCAGAAATTTACCGGTATAAATATACACTGGCTGAACTGGTATGATGAAGCTACGGTGAATGCCTTTATGGGAGATTTTGTAACAGACGAAATGACTCCTGCCTTCGCGATGGGCTCTTCACTGAGACCCGGTTTGTATCTGCCGGCACATATAAGAGAAACCTTTCAAAAAAGCGGTGTAATATTAATAGATGATGTATTGAGCACCGGAACAACGATAGTCACAATAAAATCGATACTGGACAGGGCAGGCATAGTCCTGAAAGCTATAGTTTGTGCCGCAGAGAAGATAGACTACGGAGGAATTGATAAACTTAAAAACTCCTTTCCGTTTATTCCTGTTGTAACTATGGCAAAAATAAGAATAAGGGAATTTACAGAGGAAGAGAAATTTTATTACACTTCTAACAGAAATTTTATCGGTATGAGCGAGATAAGTGGAGACAAAAAGACGCCTTATTATATAAGGTAACTCTTGCTTTTAATGTTTCTTTCTGTTATAGTGTTTTTACAGGGTTAATTTAACCTGACGGTCTCGCGTTACGCGTCACGTGTTATTTAAGGAGGTGAAAATAATGTCTGATATAATGGAAAGTGTAATGTGTCCCACGAAAGATCCGAGCTGGATTACGAAGTTATTATATTCTTATGTTGCACTTATACCTCTTCTTGGATCATTGTGTCTTGCCGGTTATCAGTTGAAAGCCATAAGGGAATATGCCAGAGAACCGAAAACTAATATGCCTGAATGGGAGGACTGGGGACAACTGTGTATGGACGGGATTATGGCGATACTTATTACTATGGTTTATATTTTTATTCCCAGTATACTTATGGCTGTTTCTTTTTTACCCATGATCCTGACTGCCATAGGAGCAGCAGGAGCTATGTCCGATAATTCAGCAATTCAGGGACTGTCGGCTATAGCTGCTATAGGAGGACCTGTACTTACGTTTATCTTAATGGCTATTACTTCGGTTATAATGTTTATCGCAGCAATAATGCTGCCTATGGCTCTCGGAATTTATGCTGTTTCCGGCAGCTTTTTCTCAGCCATTAATCCTTTCGGAGTTTTGGGAAAGGTTCTTGGAAACATTGGTTCTTATATAATGGTTTTGTTAATACCTGCTGTTCTTGGACTGGTAATTAATATTGTACTTGGCGTAACTGTAGTAGGTTCACTGCTGGTTTTCCCGGCATTGCTTTATGTGACTGTAGTGAGTTCCAGGATGTTAGGAGATATGTTCAGAGAAAATAATATATGCAGTTAATAAAAATCGTAATGGGTAACGGGTAATGCGGTTTTAATAGACTGAATTTGTTAGAAATAGCCTGTAAAACAGGCTGTTTTTATTCTATGAGAGTCTTTACATGTTTTGCAATCGCCATAGATGCTGTCAGACCCGGAGAGTTAATGCCTGTGAGATTGATTAAACCTTCATGTTCTCCTCTTTCTTTTTTTATGATAAAATCTTTTGCTTTTTCCCCCGGCCCCTGCAGATGTGGCCGGATACCTGACATGTCAGGCGATAGATCTTCTTTTTTTATAAAAGGAAGAAAGTCTTTCGTACTTTCATAAAAATCTTCCAGATGGTCTGCATTTACAGAATAATCTATTTCATTTACATAATATGCATTCGGTCCGAGTTTGAACCCCCCTTTGAGATCCACTACGCTGTGTATGCCGAGGCTTACCAGATCATGGTGAGGAGAAGGATATACAAGGCCCCTGATAAATCTGTATTTTCCGTTTCCTACAGAGAAATATTCACCTTTGCAGTAATGCAGTTTATAATCAAGACCTGCCATAGAAGCTACATGGCCGCTGAAAAGACCTGCCGAATTTATAACCGTTCTGCTGAAGATTCTGGTTTTCTCTCCGTTCTGTTCCTGAATTTCACAGATCCATCGTCCCCTGTCTTTACAGAGGCCCGCAAGAGGAGTATTGTAGCTTACCATTACATTATTTCTTTCTGCCTTTGCCAGAAAATAAAGCATAAGACTGTGGCTGTCTATAATCCCTGTAGAAGGTGAATGGAGAGTACAGATGGTATTTATAAATGGTTCTATTTTTTTTACATCCTTCTCATCCAGAAATTTCAAATCTGTAACCCCGTTGGCTTCTGCCTGTTTCTTTAAGTGTTCCAGAGACGGAATTTCGTGGTCTTTTACGGCAACAATCAGTTTTCCGCATTTTTTGTGAGGTATATTATGTTTCCTGCAGGTCTCATAGAGCAGTTCTCTGCCTTCAACACAGAGTTTTGCTTTAAGGCTGTCTGTGGAATAATAAATACCGGCATGTATTACTTCACTGTTACGGCTTGAAGTTTCGTGCCCGAATTTTTTATTTTTTTCCAGAAGTAATACGGACTGACCTGTCTGTGAGAGTTCAGCCGCAATGGCAAGTCCTACTACTCCCGCACCCACTATTGTAATATCGAATTGTTCCATAAAATTGTAATAAGCGACGCGTCACGCATTACGCGTCACGCGTCACGAATTTAAGACTTATTTATAAATAACGGTTGTAAGATATTCCTTTGCATTTGCCCTGAAGATATTATCCATCATATCTTTGTAATAGTGATAGAATCTTTCCTGTTCCCCTTCAGGGAAATCACTCATTTCAATGGCATATGCTATTATTTCATCAAAATGTTTGTCATAAAACTCTACCATTTTATCTTCTATGTCAGGGAAGTTCTTTTCACAGAAATCATTGAATTTTTCAATCTCAAAGTATTCCTTGCTCAGTTTTACCTGATGATTATATTTTTCAATCTGAGGAACAGAAGGATCGTTTAATATTTTCAGATATTTGTTCTGTTCCATGTCTATGCGCATGTCTTTTTCCGTAACGGCACAGTAGGATACCCATTTTACAAGGGCACATATGAGCCATGGGAAATGTACATGGAGTGACGTAAAGTTGCTGTCAGGGCATGCATTCGCAAAATCTATGGGATGGATGCTGCCGTCTTTTATAAGTGCTTCAAATGAATTATATGTCCATCTGTAATAGGCATTTATAAATAATACATAATTGATTGTTCTGTCGCATACGTCTTTATCCAGTTTTAATTTTGCCGGACTGTAATGTTCATGAAGCGGTTTATCAGGCTGAAATTCCATGGGAAGAACCTGAGGTCCTATGGCCATACATCGGACAAAATTATCGTAATTTTCTATTGCTTCCTGGAGATGGAACGATTTGCTTCCTGTCTGATCATACTGATAATAGAGCTCATCCATACTGTGTACTTTAAAGACCTCACTGCCGCCCCCTCCGAAGGCTTTCTTTAAAAATAGAGGAAACTGGCCTTTGAATTCTTTTTCTACTGTTTCAAGAAGATAATTGCCTTTACAGTAGAATTGATCGTACATAATTTTATTCTTTTTCTTCCACCTGATTGTTCTTTCCATTTTTTTGTTTACTTCTTCCCAGTCTATGTGACGCCTGTGTTCATCCCATCCGAATTTTGTATTGCCTATGATCAGTTCCTGCTCATATTCCCATAACTGCTGTTTTTCCTGTTCTTCAGTATAGGGTCTGAACTGGGGCAGTAATACTGTGACAGGCAATCTGTCAGAAGGATGAAGGGCTCTGGTGATCAAATCATAAGTGGCATGTTTGTCATGGGTATGGAAAGTATTACTGTGATTTGCTATTCTCATCTGGCAGTTTATTGCCTGCTGGGCAAAAAACTTGTAATAATCGTTCCAGTGAACAGTTCTATCTACGATAAAATCGCTTTCATCGTTTAATCTGGCTCCTGCTCTGAGAGGTTTTGCAACAATTCTTCCCAGTTCAAGTTTATATTTGTCTTTTTTGTAAGTTATTACAGGATCCAGGAAATTGAGAAAATTCATCATTGCTGCTCTCATGCTCCAATCATAAGAAGCCATAATATTGATTTTTTTTACCTTATAACTCATAATCTTCCGGTGATTAAGTGCCATTCAGGCACAAACCACTCCCCTCCTTTTTATTTGATTTTTCTATAGCTTCTACAGAACTATTAGAAAATCCTTCATGTTTATAAGTTCATTATATGGTTCATATGTTTGATATTCAGATGGGCTAATTTGTATAGAGGTCCCTGTAAAAACGAAACATACTTTATATATTAAGATTTTTATGGAAGACCTTTACGAATCTCATCACTGACTGACATAACCCGGTGGCAACAACAAAGAATAAGAACCTGTTCTTCCCTTCACACTTCACGATTCTCATATAAATTCTTGACTGCTATTATAAAATGCTATATACTATTTTGAACATATAAATAAGGTGAATTTTTTAGAAAAATTTTTATAGTTCATAATATATATTTAAATAGCCTTTAAATAAAGAGCCAAAATTAAAAGAACAGGGTGAAATGTTTATGGGAAAAATTATAGCTATTGCAAATCAAAAAGGCGGTGTCGGGAAAAGTACTACTGCTGTTAATCTGAGTGCCTGTCTTGCCATGGAAGGAAAAAAGGTTCTTCTGGTTGATATTGACCCGCAGGGCAATGCTACAAGTGGTCTTGGTATTGAAAAACATAAAATTAAAAACTGCATTTATGATGTACTTGTAAATCAGATGCCTGTCGAAGATGTCATAAAAAAGACAGAAGTGGAGAACCTCTGTATGGTACCTTCCACGATAAGACTTGCAGGAGCAGAGGTAGAACTTGTGTCAAGGCTTGCAAGGGAAACAATACTTTTAAAGAGTTTGAAGAGCTTTAACAACGGTTATGATTATATACTTCTTGATTGTCCTCCCTCCCTGGGAATACTTACAATGAACAGTCTTACTGCTTCCGACTTTGTTCTCATACCGATACAATGTGAATTTTATGCCCTCGAAGGTGTGAGGCAGTTAGAAGATATTATTAAAATGGTAAAAAGACATGTTAACCAGAACCTTGAAATAGGGGGAGTAATTCTTACCATGTTTGATCCCAGGACAAATCTCTCCCATCAGGTGGCAGAAGAGGTAAAGAAATATTTCGGCAAAAAAGTATTTGAAAGTGTCATACCGAGAAATGTCCGTCTCAGCGAGGCTCCGAGTCATGGTCAGCCAATCAGTATTTATGCCCCCACGTCCAAAGGAGCTGAAGCCTATATGAAACTTGCTCTGGAGGTGCTCAACCTTGAGTAAAAAAGGACTTGGTAAAGGGCTTGGAGCTATATTTTCACAGGTTGATATAACATCTTCAGAAGAAGAAGGGATAGCCCTGATTGACATAGATGAAATAACCCCCAATCCCTACCAGCCGAGAAAAGATTTTGATGAAGAAGAACTGCAAAACCTTGCGGTTTCTATAAAAGAACATGGCCTGATACAGCCTGTAGTAGTGGTAAAAGAAGGTGACCTTTATAACCTTGTTGTGGGAGAAAGAAGATGGAGAGCAGCCAGAATAGCAGGTTTATCTAAAATTCCTGCTTTAATAAAGAAAAAAGAAGAAGTGCGCCTTCTGGAAATGGCTATTGTAGAAAATATTCAGAGGGAAAATTTGAATCCCCTGGAAGAAGCAGAAGCTTTCGGACAGCTTCTTGAAGAATTCGGATTAACACAGGAACAGCTTGCCGTAAAGGTAGGAAAAAATCGTTCTACTGTGGCAAATATTCTCAGATTGCTTAATTTACCTGCAGAAGTGAAGGAAATTTTGAGAAAAGGCCTTATTTCGTCAGGACATGCAAGAGCTATTCTTATGCTGGACAGAGAAGATGCGCAGATATTATTCTGTGAGAAGATTATAAGAGAAGGGCTTTCCGTAAGACAGGCTGAAGAACTCGCAGGTAATAAAGATAGAGAGAAAAAGAAAAAAATAACTAAAGTTTGTAAAACTGTAGAGGTTATGGATATACAGGAAAATTTGCAGAAATTGTTTGGAACCAGGGTAGAAATAAAGCACAAAGAAAAAGTAAATAAAGGTAAAATAGAAATATCCTATTATTCTCTGGACGATCTGAACAGATTGCTGGATATGATGGCAACACTTGCTTCGGATGGGGCTATGGAAGATATGCTTTGAAACTTCGGTTTTATTTATTGAGAGGATGATTATGTTGATTAAAAGATTATTTTTTTGTATTATTATAATGATAATGATAGTTTTTCCGGGATGTAAAAATGGAGGAGACACAGCACCTACTCCGGTTCCGGAAAAAACAGTCAGTGCTGTGACTCCTGCGGTAATTGAGAAAAAGAACCCTTTAAAGGATGAGGATAAAAAAGAAATAACAGAATTACTGGACCTTTATTACGGAGCAATACAGTCAGAAGATTATGAAAAAGCTTTAAGTCTTATGACAGATGCAGCACAGAAATACTATGGTACAGTTGAAAATTTTAAAAGTACTTTTGTAGTTCCCGGTATTGTAATAAAAGATTATAAATTATTAAAGGTAGATGGCAGTGAAGATGGGAAAGCCGATAAAGCAATAGCTGAAAGTGTTATAACCTACACTGTTACAGGCGTATTTTCCGACACTCCTGTTGAAAATACTGAAACAAAAAGAGATGGAGTTACCATGGAAAAAGGTACATGGAAGGTTAATGTGAAATTTGGCCCTTACAGATGTTTGGACGTAAATAAAGAATCCGAAAAATATGATTTACTGGTAAAGGTTCATGCTATAGACATATATCCTGATTATGTTACTGTAAATGTATCTTTTAAAAATAAAGGGAAAGAGGATATATGTATATTACCTTATAATAAACTGACAACCCTTACATGTGACGGCAAAAATGTTTTTCCTACAGTGGATCTGCCTTTTGCCCTGGACAGTAATCTCTATAAAGGAGTAACGATACCGGGAGGAAAACTTATGCCGGGATTTATAAACTTTAACGGCATACTTGGTACCGGCACAAAGAAGCTTGATTTGAAAATAGATGGGAATTTGAATCCTGTTAAAAAAGCGAAATTTACAATTGAACTGAAAGACATAAAGTTGTAAAATATTTATATGAGAATCGTGAAGAGTGAAGGGTGAAGAGAGGAACATATTATCATTTTTCGTTATGACCGAACCGGTCATGGATGTTAGTAATAATATATTAAGGAGGGGAGATTATGAAAAAAATAGCAATCACTTTTATATTGCTCATGACCTGTTTCTTAATATCATGTAAAAATAATTCTCTGCCTGAAGTAACGGTAGACAGGGCAAAATTCGAAGGTAAGATCATGTCTGTCGATAAGGTAGTTTATTTAGAGGCAGAGCCTTTTTTGAAAAAACTCCGCTTAACTCCTTCCCTTGAAGGAGGGAAGATACGTTCAGGTTATGACGAAATAGATAAGAAAATTGAAAAATATTACCTGAAGAAAGACGGTGTTATTTACATAGCAGCTTTAGATGTGTCAAAAGCACTTGGTGCTACAGGCACATTTATGGCCGAATACAATACTCTCAGTATAAATACTGCAAATATGCCACCTCTTCCCGTTAAAAAACAGGGGGGAGCTTCTACCGGTGACGGTGCAAATCAACTAAATCCGGGGCACTATATAAACAGGGCAGTTGATGCCACAAAACAGGTAGATCAGTTTCAGAATCAGTGATTGATCAAAAAAGACATATGAAAAAGCAGACTGTAATAGATAAAAAGTCCGGTCATATGGCTTTTATGGAAGAAGAATTTTAGATATAAAAGTTCGGTTGTATACAGGGAGACGAATTATCTTCCTGATTGTACATCTATACTTATGGCGCCCATCCACCTGTTTCTCAATTCTTCCGTATCCCAGTCACTTTTGCCGTTTCCCGGCCATGGATCAAAGACATGAAAACAGGTAACCCAGGGCCCCTGGTAAGTATTACACCAGTCAACTCCGTAGCAAACCACTACGTGACCTGACCCGTCCTCATTTTTTACGCCTATTATAAAAGGTTTGCCGTTGTCAAGTTCCTGGATAATATTCTGAAAAGGTATGAATACATATTCCGGATAGGCTTCTGCCGTAACATAGACTTTTTTCCCGTGCTGTGTAACACCCCAGCCGTTCATATATGATGCTATCTGGAAAAGATCCCTTGCAGGATAATTCACAAGGGTACCATAGGTTCTCATTACTACTTCTTCCTGTGTGCAGGGAATATCATAATAATTAAGAGCCATTGCAATACAGGTGGCCCAGCACCATTGAGTTTCTTTCTGTTCTGCCGTGCAGAATTCAAAATTGTCAAGTTTAATCGTATAGGTTTGTTCATTATAATTGTTATAATTGTTATAGTTATCGTAGGTTTGCGGATAATACTGGCCTTGTGTTCTGACAGGAAGAAGTAATATGAAAGAGAAAAGTAATAGTAATATAATGGATCTGAATTTATTTTTCATAATTGTTTCACCTCTGTTTTAATCATGACCCGTTACGCGATTAAAGTTTCTCATTACCGGTTATGACTGAAATCATTTATGGTAATTAGTAAGACATAACACATGATTCAGGCGGCTGAAGGTTGTAATATTCTCCTGTCACGCGTTACGCGTTACGATTATAATTATCACCTTTTATTTATATAAAGTCAAGTCTTTAAATTACTTGACATAACAGGTTTTTTTCTTTATAATATATTTTCACTGTACTTTTTAGTTGAGGCGTCGCCAAGCGGTAAGGCACTGGATTTTGGATCCAGCATCCGCAGGTTCGAATCCTGCCGCCTCAGTAGAATTAAGTTTACACAGGGAGCAGAAAGCTCCTTTTTATTACAGGCTGGTCACCTTTATTATTGAACAATCTGCAGGTAATATATTTATCATCATTGATTGAACCTCACATGATAGCTAACAGGTGATAGCCAGGTTAATGGGAATTCCTATGGATAATTTTCTGACTGTTATACTGGCCGCAGGAAAAGGCACAAGGATGAAGTCCAATCTGCCCAAGGTTTTACACAGACTTAACGGAAAACCTATGGTAGAATATGTACTTGATGTTACAGATGAACTTTCTCTTTACAACAGAGTAATTGTTACAGGCGAAGGACATGAAATGGTGGAAAAAGCCGTGAAAAATCGTGGGAAATGTGTTCTTCAGAGTGAACAACTCGGTACAGGTCATGCGGTGCTTCAGGCGTGGGATTATTTTGTTGATTTTCCCGGTCATGTTCTTGTTCTTTCCGGAGATACTCCCCTGTTATCAGCCATGGTGATTCGGAAATTAATTGATGATTATAAGAATTCCTGTGCTGATATTTCTATCCTGACAACTACTCTGCAAGACCCGGGGCATTATGGAAGAATAGTCCGTAATGGTCAGAGGGTCACGGCTATTGTGGAATATAAAGACGGTACGGAAGAAGAGAGAAAAATAAAAGAAATCAATACTGGAACCTATTGTTTTCGCGCTTCTGTTCTCAGGGAGTTTTTACCGTTTTTGAACAGGGAAAACGCCCAGGGAGAAATGTATCTTACCGATGTTATAGGACTGGCTTTTAAGAATGGATTGTTTGTAAGAGGTTTTTGCACTGAAGATTTTGAATCTACCGGTGGTATAAATACCAGAGTTGAGCTTGCTTCCTCTTCCAGGATACTCAGAAAGAGGTGTCTTGAAAGATTTATGCTCAATGGAATTACTGTAATAGATCCTGACAATACCTATATAGAAGCTTATGTGAATATAGGAAGAGATAGTGTTGTTTATCCCTTTACATCTCTTGAAGGACATACAGATATAGGAGAAAATTGTATTATAGGACCTTTTGCAAGAATTAAGGATTCTTCTGTGGAAAATAACACTGTACTGGAGAATTCTGCTGTTATAAATAATAAAAAAGTGAATTTTGATTTTCTCCCCCATGATGTTTAAGGGAGAATTTTTTAATGTGTATAATAATTTTATAAAATATAGGAGGATAAATTTATGGAAATATTGGAACTTCAGGTTGAAACAAGAGAAGTATCAGGCAAAGAATATTGCAGAAAAATAAGAAAAATGGGCAAGGTTCCCGGCGTAATCTACGGGCTCGGTAAAGAAGCTTTTTCCGTTCAGGTAAATAGCAGAGAAATGGAGAAAGCAATCAGAGGAAGAGACAATGTTCTTTTAAATCTTACTTTTGCCGATGATGGCGGAGAAAAGCATACTGTAATGGTTCAGGATGTTCAGAAAGAAATCCTGAAATCAGGTCTTCTTCATGTAGATTTCAAGAGAATTTCTCTTGAAGATAAAACTATTGTCATGGTTCCCATACATGTTACGGCAGAACCTAAAGACGGAAGAGGTAAAGGTATGGTTGAACATATTATGTGGGAAGTAGAAGTAGAATGTCTGCCTCTGAATATTCCGAAGTCCATAGATCTTGATCTTACGCAACTCAAGCTGGGAGAAAGTGTTACACTGGGACAGTTAAAAGTTCCCGAAGGTGTTACAATTCTCGGAGAACCAGGAGAATTCGTTATTCATTACACAGAAGGAAGAGAAGAATCAGCAAAATCTGAGGGAGACGAACTTCTGTTCCCGACTGAAAAAGCACAGCCTGAAGTTATAAGCAAAGGAAAGGGCGAAGAAGAAGATTAACCTTGAAGCTCATAGTCGGTCTTGGTAATCCAGGAAGAACCTATGCTAAAACCAGGCATAACCTTGGTTTTATGCTTTTAGATAAACTGGCCGGAATGTACGGAACAGATTTCTCCGGCCGTCTCTTTAAGGCTTTTATTGCTGAAGCAACTTTAAGATTTCCTTCTTCTGAAGGGATGATTTCTGAAAAGATAATTCTGGCAAAGCCTCAGACCTATATGAATTTAAGCGGCGAAGCCGTATGCCCTCTTATCAACTGGTATAAGGCAGAGCTTAATAATGTACTCGTTGTCTGTGATGATTTTAATTTGCCCGTCGGTGTTCTTCGTTTCAGAGGAAAAGGGAGCAGCGGCGGGCATAATGGTTTAAAGTCCATTATTAGTTTACTCGGCACAGATAATTTCCCCAGGCTCAGAATCGGTATAGGTAATACAGGATACGGCGATGCAGCGAATTTTGTATTATCCGGTATATCAGACAGGGATATGGAGTTTTTCTCTACCGTTATAGATAAAGGTGCAGAAGGTGTAGATACTTTTATTAAAGCCGGTATTGAAGTGGCAATGAGTAATTATAATAAGAGTTTTTTGTCTGATGAGGAGAAGAGTGAAGGGTGAACTGATAACTGGTCACTGATCACTGATAACTGGTCACTGAAAAATTATCCCATGAAAAATGTCCTGTTTCCTCCGCTGTTCTTTGCTTCTTCGAGTGTTATATAGGACTGATCCATTAGTATGTCCGCTGTATCTCCGTCATCAGGATAGACGGAAACTCCCATACTTACTGTCAGTTGCAGAGCTTCACCCAGTTCTGCGCCGAAATCGTTGTTTTCTATGAAGTTCCTCAATCGTTCCGATGTGACTACTGCATCACTTTTTTTGTTTATATGGACAAATAAAATTCCGAAGAGATCTTTTTCTATTCTTGCAATACAGTCAGTTTCTCTGCAGTAAGAAGAAAGAAGTCCTGCTATTTCTGTGAGCAATAAATCTCCAACTTCTTTTCCGTATATTTCATTGAATCTTGTAAAATGATCTATATCTATGAGAGCCAGGGCAAAACCATAATCAAATCTTCTGCATATGGCAAGTTCTTCATGTATTCTTCTTTCAAAGTACTTCCTGTTTTCAAGGCCAGTAAGTTCATCTGCAATCCCCGTACTGGCAGTTTTTTCATAATCTATGGCATTCTGTATGGCAATCGCTCCGTACTGTCCCATTATACTCATAAGTTCCTGATCCTGAACTGTATAACTGCCGGTACCCTGCTGACTCATATATATAACACCTATGGTTTTTTCTTCAGTCTGCAGAGGTATGACAAGAGCAGATAATTCTGATTTAAGAAGGACTCTGTATTCCGGTTCCCCCGGTTCGTCAGGTCTGTATGTGCCATTTGTAATAAGTACATCTTTTCCCCTTCTGTAGACATAACCTATAATTTCTTCCGTAGGCTTTACTTTGTAATTTTTAAAATTATCTGCATAAGGGCCTGAAGCAGCAGTTATTTTTAATAACATGCCATCTTCCGTTTTCTTTTCCAGAAATATAAGACATGATTGACTGTCCATCGTACTTATAATAGTATCGACAAGATTGCCTATGGCAACTTCCAGATTTAAACTGCTGAAGAGACCTTTATTTGTAACTATCATATGTTGCAGTGTTTCTATAAGGCTGTTCATCTCATCTTCCTTCTGACGAAAGCCTGTGTCCTCTTTTACCTGAATTACCGGTTTCTGCGGCATAAAACTGGCAAGCACTATACCTGCAGATTTCAGGGTTTTTTCATCTTCTTCAGTCATAGTATTTTTATCAGGGTGGCTTAAATATAAGACTCCCATGACTTCATTCTGTATCATTACCGGTACTGCGATGGCAGATGGTTCATTGTCAAGAATGGTACGTAAAACATCTCTTGTTCCCCTGGGATTAAATGTGCCGGTACCTGTAATGGCAGACTGACCTGTCTCTGCTACCCATCCTATAATTCCCTCTCCCAAAGGGATTATTAAATTGTTAATTTCTTCTGTGAAAGGACTCAATACTTTTTTAGGAACCAGTTCCTTTTCTCCCTGCTCTTCTTCGACCATGAAAAAACAGCTTGTCTGACATGGAATTACATTTTCTATATTTCTTACAGTTCTTTCTATAGCTTCATCTATATTTTTCGATGATGCTATAGTGTGTATAAGCTTTGTAAAATATTTCTGTTTTATAAGGGCTTCCTGGCTGTCCTTTGTTTCATCATTCATTTTTGCCAGTTGTTCATTCATCTGATCATGTTCCTGATAGACTGTATCCAGTTTCTCGTTTAATCCTTTTATTTCTTCCTGAAAGAGCTGTCTTTCATCATTTGTTCTTTTCTTCTGCTTTTCAAAGTTTTTTTCTTCATTGATTACATAATTTGAGAACCACAGTATGATAATAGTTGTCACTATTGAGTCTATAACAGGTCTCATCATCAACATTCTCGCAAGCCATCTGACTTTGTCTTTTATTGCCTCATCCAGACCCGGCAAAGGCGGTATTATGACCTTATCTATTTTTATCAGTATTTCTTTCATGCCTACAACTATTATTCCTATAGCCAGCAGTATGATGAAGAAAATGACGGCAGATTCGGCAAAAATTGTTATTTCCATAAGAGGTACAAGAAGTACAAGGAGAGCAAACTGGGTTCCGTAAAAATAAAAGAGAATAAAAGAATTTATAAGTTCCATAACTATTAAAACCCATGCCATTGAGGTATTTTTTACCTGTAAAGAAAACATTGTAAGTACCGTATTGAGTAAAATTATTACGGCAGGTATTATGACCCCCGGCATGGGAAGTGCAGCAGGAGGAGGTGTCATATATTGATAATTAAGGGTATATACGGAAAATGCTCCGAGAGCCAGAAGAATCCATCTGTAAATATTCGTTATTTCAATAAGTTTCTTACCACCGGGACTTGAAAATTGTTCGCCGAGATTCAATCTCTCTATTCCCCTTTCAATGAAAAAACTTATTGAATCTTATACATTCCTATAGGGAAATCCTTCCTGAAGTTTGAAAAAAACTGTCTGTAAATGTGGCAGAATTGAGTATATAACGGAAAAATACTTTAATCGCAGGGACTGTATCAGATCTATGATAAGACCTTTCCCCGGGATCGTAAAAGAAAAATCTATGGTATGGTTATGAAAAAAGATACGATGGAAATTCTTAATCCTGACTTTTGAATATCAGTAGTGAAAGGTGAATAGAAGAGGATATTACTTATTACCGCACCAGGTAAATTAGTAACCATTTGGTCAGCTTCTGCCTGACAGGCTCTTACGAAGAAAAATAATTTGCCTTATATAATTT
>DAIOEN010000023.1:0-50040 GCA_036746235.1 Vulcanimicrobiota bacterium
CTTAAGAGTGGCTCTGTTAATCTCACCTTCAGGCAATCTTGTTCTTATGGATTTACTATAACCAAAAGACATATCTGCATCGCCTCTTATGGCATCACTGTAGAATTTGGATGCACAGGTGAATTTCGTGTCAGACGGAGCAGTTTCAGTATCTTTACTAAGAGTTCCTATTTTTACATTTGCCACAAGACCCGGATCAGGAACTTCGGAAACCTGAGTGGCATAACTCTCTTTGGAAATATTATTAAGAGGAGAATTCTCTTTTATATAATCTTTCAATACATCGAATACTCTGCCATATTTCTGGAGCATTTTTCCTTCTTTAAAGTAGGATTTTCCATAGGTATAATTATCCATACTCATGGTGATATTCTTCTTTGCAAATTCCTGGGGGGTCATCTTCTTACCTTTAAAGGTAACGGAAGTGATACGGTTTCCTTCAAGGAGAGTGGGGTTAAATTCATAGGACAATCCCGATACAAGGGCATAATTGTCCTTGTCTCCTTCTACAAATCTGAGACCACCTTCGAGGAATTTAAGCACTGTGGCACCTTTTGCTTTTATCTGTACCAGTTCATTGTCAAAAGGATACATCTGGAAGAGTTTACCTGTTGTTACATCGCCCTTTTCTATGCCTTTTCTTATAGAGAAAGAAGAGGTTACTGCAAGTTCAGAGTCTTTTTTCTGGGCATCTACAAAGAGATTGCACAGGTTTGTTCTTTTATTTGATATTAATTCCAGATTTTCAGAGGTTTTACCGAGTACTTCATTTTTGACACTCTCATATTTCTCTATATAAGGTGCAATGATTTTTGTTACAGTCGGATCAGGTTTTATATCTGCCGTTATCGGGACAAGATGTTCTTTATAAGATACGACTTTTTTAGAAGAAGGATCAAATACCAGGTTTAGATCTCCTACATACTTACCTTCTCCGCCTGCCTGAACAATTATAGTATCTCCCACTTTTTCACCATCATGCATTGCTGTATGGGAATGGGCTCCTACTATTAAATCTATGCCTTTTACTTTTTCTGCTATTTTAGCATCTTCATCATGGCCGAGATGGGAAAGTATTACTACCATATCTACATGTTCTTCATTTCTGAGTTTTTTCACAAAACCCTCTGCAGCCTGTCTGGGATCGCCGACTTCTATAAGTCCTTTCTGAGGAGTAGACAGCGATGTCATAGGAGAAGCAAGACCTAAAATACCTATTTTTACCCCCTGTCTTTCAACAATTTTGTAGGGTTTTAAAAATTTCAGGTCTCCGCCGGGAGAAAGATCTGTTATATTTGCCGCACCAAGTATATCCGTATTCATATCTTTTGCTATGGCAGCATAATCGTCAAGCCCCCATGTAACATCATGGTTGCCTATGACACTGGCATCAAATCCCATAGCTCCAATAGGCTTGCTGACTATTTCACCGTGGGTCACCTTGCTGTAAAAACCTCCGTCATAAACGTCTCCGCCATCAAGAGTTATAGTTCCGTCAGGGTTCTGGCTTTTAAGCTCTTTTATCTGACCTGCCAGTCTTGTTATGCCTCCGATTATACCCTGTTCTTCCGGCTTATCAAGTTCTTCGACATAGCCGTGGAAGTCATTCATATGGATGAATTTTAAATTTACTCCCTCTTTGCTTTTACCGCTGCCTGCACCTTTCTTTTCCTCCGGTTCAGCTTCTGCCTTTGTTTCTTTAACATCTTCCATCTTCGGCATATCAGGTGTGGTCATAGAAGTTCCGAGTTGTACAGAATCTTTTGTTTCTTCTGCTTCTTTTTTCTTCTTCGGAGCAGCTTTTTTTTCAATCTTGCCGGATGTCATTGATTTACCTATGTCACTTATATTCATAGTTCTTTCTCCTTTCTGTTATCTATATATATTAAAAAAATATATTTCTCCTAAATTATCATCTATATAATACCATTAAATTTTTCATAATTAAATAGATTATTGTTAACAAAATGTAAACAAAAAAACAGATCACGGATTAAATGGATTACACGGATGACACGGATTTTTTTAGTACATACCCTTTATTGGCTGACACTTTAACACTTTATAAATTTGACCGGGATTTATATGAGAATCGTAATGCGTAATGCGTAATGCGTGATGCGAGGACAGATTCTCATCCTTCGTTGTGAACACACGGTCATGGCAGTTTTCAGGATTTTTGAGATGAACAGGATTCTTTTAAACCTATTATTGCTTGACACTTTACCTGTTTATAAGTTAAAATCCTTATAGAATATGATATTCACAGTCCTCTTCGCGTCACGCGTTACGCGTTACGCGTCACGAAACAAATTAAGGAGATGAAACAATAAATAATATGAGTGACAGAAAAATCTATGTTCTGGATACAAGTGTTCTGCTTCACAATCCTCAGGCTCTGTTCTCTTTTCAGGACAATGAAATAGTCCTTCCTATTATCGTCCTCGACGAGGTGGATAATTTCAAAAGAGGCTCACAGGAAGTCAACCGTAACGCACGGGTGGTAATAAAAAATATCGACAAACTCAGAGAACAGGGAAATATCGAAGAAGGTGTGCCTCTCGGTAAAGACGGCATATTAAAAATAGCCATAAAATCCAATAATTTTGACCTGCTACCGGCAGGTTTTCAGGCAAATCATGATAACCTCATAATAGCAACAGCACTGGCTATTAGAAAAAATAACCCTGAAAAAAAAGTTATCATGGTATCAAAAGATATTAACATGAGAGTTAAAGCCCAGGCACTGGGACTTAAATCGGAAGACTACAGAGCAGATAAGGTTAACCTGGACGAACTCTATACAGGAGAAGATTTCTGCCAGATAAGTGATGAAGAAATGGCCCTCTTTTACGAAAAAGGCTATCATGAACCGGTTAATGTTTCCTACTATACCAATCAATATATCACAGTCGGAACTCCTACAAATAAAAAAGCTCTCGGACGATATGACAGGGAGAGTAACAGAATAAATCTCCTGAAAGATCTGAAAAATGACGTATTCGGTATAAAGTCTATGAATAAAGAGCAGCGTTTTGCCCTTGACATGTTACTCGATGACAGTGTACTCCTTGTAACTATGCTGGGGAAGGCAGGTACCGGGAAAACCATACTTGCCCTTGCCGCAGGACTTCAGAAGGTTCTCAATGATAAAGTATATCGTAAGATGAGCGTATACCGCCCTCTTATACCAATGGGTAAAGACATAGGATATCTGCCGGGAAAAGAAGGAGAAAAACTCTCACCGTGGATGCATCCCATTTTTGATAACCTGGAATTTTTATTGAGCAGTTATACAACCAGCAAAAAAACCAGCATGGAAAGTAAACTGGATAGCCTCATCACATCAAAACTGGTGGAAATTGCATCCCTTACATTTATTCGCGGCAGAAGCCTGCCACAGCAATATCTCATCATTGACGAAGCACAGAACCTTACCCCCCATGAAGCAAAAACAATTATTACAAGAGCCGGAGAAGGAACTAAAATAGTACTTACAGGCGATGCCTATCAGATAGATCATCCGTATCTTGATTCCACAAGTAATGGACTGACCTTTATCGTGGAAAAATTTAAAGACCAGAAAATCTATGCCCATATTACCCTGACAAAAGGCGAACGATCACCTCTGGCCGAACTGGCGGCAAATCTGTTGCATTAATATCGTAACGCGTGACGCGTGACGCGTGACGGGAAGACACATCACGCATTACGCATCACGCATTACGCATGTAATTTAAAAATGAAGAAAAAACTGCCGTTCCTGCAAATTATATTCCTCATAATTATCATAATGTACATAACCTGCCCTGCATGGCATGCCTTTTTTCACTCTGATGATTTTGAATATTTAGACAGAAGGTTCGACACAGACAAAATTTTTCTTGCCAATAAAGAAGGAGTCAGATATGAAGGAGGACGGTACAGACCTCTCACAATACTCACAGTGTTAATGGATAGAGCCATCTGGGGATTAAATCCGACCGGCTATAATCTCACAAATAAAATATTTCATGTAATATGTACAGGAGAAGTTTATTATCTTACCAATATGCTCTTTCCCGGCAATAATATGAGAGGTTTCCTGTCTGCCCTATTTTTTTCCGTCCATCCCATATTCACAGATACGATTTTCTGGATCTCTGCAAGACCTGACAGCCTCTGCTGTATCTTTTATATCCTTTCTATAATATTATTCCATAAAAAAATTCTTCCCCTGAGCTATATAAGTTTCATATTTGCCCTTATGGCAAAAGAAATGGCAGTGACCCTTCCTGCTATTATATTAATAACATCTCTCATATTACAGCCAGAAAATAAAAAAAAAATCTGCACCCGTCACGTGTCACGCGTTACGCGTCACGCCTTAAAAAACGCTATTCCCTATTTCATAATTCTCTTTATTTACATGATATTCCGCCTCATATTCCTGGGCTCCATGACAGGAGGTACGGGAAATACAAACTTCACTTTTTTTCGTATTCTTAAACATCTGAAAGAAGCATTTTACTTTATGACCTTCCCTGCCTCACGATATGATCTGGTTATATTTCTGTTTCTGGCAATATTTTTATCAGTTAAAAGCCTGAGAAAATATATATTTCAAAAGGATATTCTCTACTGTTTGTTATGGATATTGATAACACTGGTACCTGTGCTGGGCCTGATGGCCAGATGGTATATGTACATACCTTTCATAGGATTATCTATGGCTCTTTCCATTATATTGGTCAGACTGGAAAATTTTTATATAAAAATATTTTTCGCTGTTATAACAATCATAATAATCGTAACAAATATGTATCTTGTAAGAAGGGAAGCAACCCTGTGGTATCAATCGGGCAATCTCGTAAAAACCATAGAAGAAGATATTTATTCATATAAAAATAACGAGAGTTATATATTCAATGTACCTGCTGCAGTAATGGATAACAGCTTCTTCGGCCTCGGAGAAAAACCGGTGTTTGCCTATAATCTGGAAAAAGCCGTAAATATTATTCACGGCTCAGACCTGAGGGTATATCCTGTTACAACAGTTTTTCTTACGGATTTCTCTGTCATTCCGGCAGGTACTATAAAAAAAATAGATGATAAAACATTTTTTATCCGGTTAAATGAAGAAAAAAGCCGGTTCAGCTTTCACGCAGACGATTTCATTTCAGGTAAAATAAAACCGGCTCCCGGAGTAAACATTGAAAATAAAGATTTTATACTTATTATAGGAGAAAAAAACAGTGAAATTACAGTTAAATTCAAAAAGCCCGTTAAGAATTTGTTTGAATTCAACAGAGGACATATCGTTAATAGCCACAAAAGATGGATATATCACAGAACCACTAAAAAGAGTGAGAGGAAATATATAAAGGCTGCTGCACTGCGCACTTGGAAGAATTTTCCACAACTATTGACAAGAGCTCATTTTTCTCTTGCAGATTCTTTATTTATTGCCTCCAATGGTAATGCAACTTCAATTAGTTTCTTTCTATATGACATATATTAACCTTCCTTAAGTAATCTTCGTTTCAATTCATATTTAGCTCCGGCTTCCAGCCATTCAATCACCTGTTCATCAGTATTACATGGATTTACCCAGACAACAGGTTTTAATTCAATAACTTTATCTGCTATTTCAGATAACAGATTTCTGACGGTATCATCTCTTGCAGCTACTATCTTATCTGTAGCAAGGGCAGCTTCCACCAGTAAAACATCTTTTAACATAGCTTCACGCTGTTTATCTGTTCTGGCAAAATGTTTTATCTTATCTCTGGGTTCCTGGTTCTGCACATTACCGGCCATTATAGCTTTATTTTTACTGACCATTTTTACAAGCCAGCTTCTTGTAAAATTAGATCTATGTTTTCTCCATTCAACTTTTACATCATCTGTTAGAACAACTTTATGACATATGTTCATTACAGCAAGTAAGAAATCCCGGCAGTAAATAGACTCTGGTGCTTTAGCTTCAGGCCCTCCGGCAGATCTGGCTATAGAAGTATCAATAACTATCCTTTTAGATTTCCGTTTCAACATAATTAAATTCCCCAGTCTTCCGCAGCATCAAGATAACGGCTTTCGAGTTTAAGAGATATATCACCAAAATCTTCAGGCCAGTCTCCATAAGCTCCTTTTTCATCCAGCTCTACACTGTTTATCTTTGTATAACCATCTTTTTCACGTGTAAACCAGTGGAGTTTTACAAGGTCAGGTGATACTTTCTTTTCTGCTACCAGGGTTTGAATTCCGAGTAATAATAGGGGACTATGGGTTTCAATTACTACACAAACTCCTCTCTTTGCTGCATCAGCTATAATCTGAGCCAGAGATACCTGAGCACGTGGATGAAGGTGAAGTTCCGGCTGTTCTATATAAACAATCTGCCCTTCTCCTGCTATCAATAATGAAACAAGGACAGGTAAAATCTGAGAAACTCCTATTCCTACATCTGCAATATTAACCAGATCTTTTGCCTTACCTTCACTGTTTGTTAATCTCCCTACAAGAAGTTCTACCCGTGTATCATCTAATTGTTTTGCTTCAATTTTCCATGTTAAACCCATTATTTCAAGGTATTTACTTAATTCATCAAATCTTTCATCTTTAATGCTCTGCCAGTGATTTATTATACTGGCTACATAATGTTGAAAAGGCCCGGGGAAATTGGGACCAATAGAAGTCGTTTTATAGGTTCTTTCAGGATTGCCTCTCAGACCGGGTAAATGTATGATTTCAAGAATCTGCTTTTCCAGCAAATGTGTGACAGAAAAAAACCTTAAGCTTTTTCTCAGGTTAATATTACCTTCTGACTCTAATTCATAATAAAGGAAACATCTATTCTTTTTGACTGTCCACTTAACTTTAGCCTCTTTTGAGAAATAATCATAATCCCGTCCTGAATTCTTATCATGAAGGTTTTTAATTACTTCATCACTGCTCATATCTTCCCGGAAAACACTTTGAATACCTGTATTTAAATCAGAGAAAATCATTTCATCAATATCTATTTCTTTATCCGTCTTCTTATAAATCACTTTAAGGGTTTTACCGGCAGAATCTGTAAACAGTATGGAAAACTTGTTTTTATAACCTTTAGGAGTCTTTTTTGATAGTAATTGTTCAAAAGAGGTATAAAAAACATGTTGACCGTCCAGGCATAGAGTACCCCTGTCATAAGTAGATTCAAGAGTCTGTTTTAATAAAAGTAAAGGCTGTATAATACTGGACTTGCCGGAACTATTTGCTCCTGAAAGTACTGTAAAAGGTCGAAATTCTATGCCCTGCTCCTTATAAAAAGATTTATAGCCGCAGACTTCTATATAAGATTTTGATGTTAATAAAATATCATTGTCAGTTTTAATATTCATTATATCCCTTCTCTGTTATAAATTTTCATATACCTCTCTAAATATTTGCCACACCCGGGACTTATCCGTAAAGTAAATACAAATAAGTTCCTTTATTTATAACTACTTGACGGAAATGACAGAGAAAAGCTCAATTTACCTTCCGTACAGAAGTGGTTTTTTTTCATTCAGGCAAAATCTTATAAAAAGTATTTCCGTATAAAATACCATAACCGTCTCCCGGGTTAAACCACAAGGGACGGCAATATTCTTTAACGGGAAATAATTCACTTATAACCTGGAATTTATTATTTCTCAGCTTTGAAAATACGAGACTGCCGGGAGATTCCACGGAAGAACTGTAATTACCCAGTAAATAAGACTTACCGTCACAGGTTACGGGAATGAAATCTCCGCACATGCCGGAAGAATTACGTAATTCATATTCTACTATAAGCCTGTCTCCGCTCCATGTGAGAATATCATAATCTGCAGTTTTTTTATCTTTTCCGGCACCAAGTAAAAGGACTACTTTATTTTTTCCCTGACCTGTAATATCTCCCGTAAAACTTATCCTGTCCGCCCTGTCAGGCCAGAAATCATAATAACTTTCTCCGTGCCAGATTTTTTCCGGGTGATTTAGTGAAAATTTCCAGACGGCAGGGGAAAGTTTCCCTCCGTAATTATAGATACTGTTTGATAAATTCACAGTCTGAACAAGGGCAATCAATTCATCTTTTCCGTCTCTATCCAGATCGCCTGCAGAGATAGATCTTATATCACTGTTGCTTAACCGGTAAATTTTTTCTTTTAATTTGCCCTGTTCCAGTGTGTAACAGTAAAGAAATCTTCTCTGAGCAACGATTAATTCCCTGATGCCGTCGCCGTTTAGATCACCTGTTACTGCCCCGGGAGAACAGTCATATTTTTCAAGATTGCCTGTTCTGGCGATTTCAATCCATTTTCCGTTTTCTCTGTTCATTATACTGTAATAGTAAACCGAACTGAGTCTGTATTGCTCCAGAACTAATTGTTCCGAACCTTTATGTAAGAAATCTTCTGCCATTACCGGCCTGCCAGAAGGATCAATAGACCACAGACTCTGTGCCTTCATCTTTATCTTATCGTTATTATTTAAAGATTCTATTTCCTGTATATAGTCTATGGCTTTCTGTGCGTATTTATCACCTGAATGATTGAGTTCGAGATATTTATGAAATTCTTCAAGAGCTTTTTCATAATTATTTATATTGTAATAACTCACGCCTTTATCATAATGAACTTCATTTCTGGAAGGATCTACAGCCAATATCTGATTGAAGAGCTTTAAAGATTCTTCAAAAAGTCCTTCTTCCTGATAATTAAGACCCAGATTATAATATGATGGTATATGATTATTATCGGCCTTAATGGCATTTTTATATGACTCGTCCGACATGGCCAGATCTTTTAACATATAATAAGCGTTGCCCATATTATAATAGGCATCTGCACATGCCTGATCCATGGAAACAGCTTTTTTATAATACTCTATAGCCTTAAAATAATCTCCCTGCCTGTAATATTCATTGCCCATGTTATAATATTCTGCCGAAGATTCCGCTTTTAAAGGCAGGGCAGGTGATAATAATATAAATATTATAAATCCTGTTATTATATAAAATTTCATATTAATAAAATTCCTTTCATTTAGCACCGTATTTCTGAAGGAGTCTCACAGTATCTTCCCTGCCCCATATCATTGCCATATCCAGAGGGGTATAACCGTAAAAATTTCTCATATCAATTATTGCTCCTTTTTTTATCAAAAGGTCTACCAGGCCGTAAAAACCGTTTCCTGCCGCCTTATGAAGAGGAGTATTGCCTTCCCTGTCCTGAGCATTAACAGATGCGCCATGTTCTATGAGAAATCTTGCGGTATCCAGCCTGTCAGGGTTATAATCACCTGAACCGGCAAGGGAAAGCAATGGAGTATCTCCGTAAATATTGGCGGCATTTATATCTGCTCCGTTATATACAAGAGCTTTTACGTCGGAAAAATTATTTACTCTGCTATGGAGAAGAGTTGTACCTTCGGAATTTTTAAAATACACATCCAGATTATCGAATAATATTTTAGCTTCTGCTATTTTATCATCCAGTTCTTTAGATGAAGGATTAATCTTCAGAGCTTTAACATAACATTCCAAAGCTTCTGCATATCTTCTGTCAGAAAAAAAGTTGTCTCCTCTTGTATCCCAGTAACCGGGCATATCAGGAGTTACATTATAAGTATTATAAGTATTATAATTATTTATGTCCTGATTTTTAATCTCTCCATCATCTGAATTTTTCAACCTTCTATCAGATATGTCAGATATTTTTTCAGGAGGTTTCTGTTCTTCAGTAACAGATCTGTCAGATATCTTCTCAGGAGATTTTTCTTCTAAAATTTCCGGCTTTTTCTCAGGAAATTTCTCTTCTTCAGTAACAGATCTGTCAGATATCTTCTCAGGAGATTTTTCTTCTAAAATTTCCGGCTTTTTCTCAGGAAATTTCTCTTCTTCAGTAACAGATCTGTCAGATATCTTCTCAGGAGATTTTTCTTCTAAAATCTCCGGCTTTTTCTCGGAAAAATTTCCTCTATCAGGAGAATTTTCTACTCTTCTGCCAGAAGAATCTACAGAGATAATGACAGGTTTATCAGGAGAATTACTCTGTCTATGAGAAGAATCTTCAATAGCAAAGGCATAGGAGGTAAATAATAAAATGAACATAAGGAACATAAATTTATTCATCATAAAAGATCACCTTATTTAGATTCTCAAAATTCAAGACTATGCAACCACTTAACACCTTTATTTATTTCAGTAAAAGTTTTAATTATTATCCCTCTATTTATGGCAACATTTTCTGCAAAATTTACATTATCCACTCTTTCTTTTTCCTCCGAAAAAATCACTGCAATTCTGATAGCCCCGGAGAAAAATCCATCATGAGAGGAATGAAATTTGTAAATATCAAAAACAGTACCGCCAGTGATTGCTTCTAACTGGTCAACCAGAACTTTTTTAATACCGGTTCTTTGAATAATCTGAGCAAGTTCTTTACGGGATTCAAGACCAATCTCTAATGTGATAATATCTGTAATGGTAAGATATATTAAACCTTCTTCTTCATCTATTTTAATTGTGTATGGCATAAAATAACCTTTCAAAATATCAGTAAAAAATTCTCTATTTTTGTTAAATTCTATAAATATTTAATATATTCCTTCCAGACGTTGTCCTTAAAGGTAAGACAATTTTTTTGTAAAAAGTTAACAAAATGTTAATAAAAAAAATGTTTCAAAAGGTCATATCTGCTGTTATAATTCATAATAGATAAATATTTTATCAGGGAGGAATAGATAAATGAATATAGGGAATATAAACGACAATAATATAACAAAAGCTGCTCCAAAAAAAGCAAAAGCCTCTCCAAAAGAGGAAGTAACCACAGCAAAAGATCAGGTCAGTATAGGAGCAATGCCTGAAAAAGAAATTACTTTTTTAAATTATATGGATGGCTCAAATAATCTGGAACCTTTTATTATGCAGAATTTAATAGATATGGAGAAGGTTGGTTCTACTGAAAATATGCATGTAGCAGCCCAGCTCTCCCGTTTTCAGATACCGCCGCTTACCATGTATTTTTTCGGTGAAGCATTAAAGCAGGTAATTACCAGTGAGAAATTCACAAAAGTTCTGGAACAGGAAACAGGCGATCCGGAAGGAGTAAAAGAATTTCAGAACATGTTTAAAGATTCCGGTGAAGCTGCCATGGTAGCAGAAAGTGTCCTCGGCGGAAGCCCTCCTCTGATGCAGGGAATAACTGAATTAATCACAGGTTTTGCAGGTCAGGTAGCTGAAGATAAAGATATCTCAGGAATGCTTACAGACGTGGCACACCAGCTGGCTGAAGAAACACTTGATTTTGACAAAGAAACGACAAAAGGCATTACCCTTATGGCAGGCAACAGCCAGGCAAACGAATTAAACAGATTATCCAGACATATGGTAAATGCCATGAGTAAATTTGTAAAAGACAAAATGGCCGGAGGCAAAATAATTTACAGAGAAGCCCCCTATACGGGCGGAAACCTCCTCAAGGCAAAAACAAAGGAAAAGAGTGAAGGAGGAGAACCTGAATGGATAGGTTCAAGAAGATATTATGTCTCCAAAGGATCTGACGAAAGTAAAATCAATTCAAAAGTAGTGGAAGATATGGGCTTTGTTAATATGGCATCCCCTGATACCCTCAAGGATTTTCTTGTGTGGGGCATAAAAAACTTCCCTGCTAAAAAATATGTCGTAGTATTAAGCGATCACGGCGCAGGAATCCTTGGAGGTTTTGAAGACAGAGGAGAACTGATGACTCTTCCGCAGATAAATAAAGCTATCGCAGCAGCAGAAAAAGAGACAGGCGTAAAACCTGATGTCCTTATGTTCGACTGCTGTCTTATGGCTCAGGCAGAGGTAGCCTATGAGCTCAAAGACAGAGCACAGGTAATGGTAGCCTCGGAAGAAACAGTGGGAGGAGTCGGTATGCCCTATGTTCCCATATTAAAAGGACTTAATAAACTGGCGGGGAAAGGGGAAGCAACTGCTGAAAATATTGCAAAACTCACCATTAAAGAATGTGAAAAAACATCGGAAGAAAGCACAACAACCTTTTCTGCCATAGACCTTACAAAAATGAAAGATCTTAAAACATCTGTAGATAAACTGGCAAAAGTTTTAATGGAAACAGACACTCCTCAGGAAACAATAAAATTCCTGTTCCATAATACTACTGCCTACAGTCAGGACAGCCCTTCCGAACCATACAGAGATTACAGGGACCTTGGACATCTTGCAGACAATATAATCAATTTTAAAGATGTTACAGATCCGAAATTAAAAGAAGCTGCACAAAATCTGAAAAAGGTTCTCTCTGAAGCAATTATTGCAGAAGAACATACACAGGAAAATGAAGATTATGCTCCGTCACAGGGTATGACTATTTACGCTCCTAAAACCAGCAGGTTTGTAAGTGATGAAGTATATGAACAGTATAAAGAAACATCAATGTCCAAAAAAGGAGCGTGGGATGAATTCCTGGAACAGCTCACAGGTATGGGATTTGATGATACGGAAGAAGATGATGATGAGGAGAAAAAGAAAATCAGGAAACCTTCGTTTATACAGTTACCTCAAAGGCATTAATCCGTGAAGGGTGAAGGGTGAACAGGGCTGCTGTTCACCCTTCACTTTTTTGTTAAATGTTAACAAAAATTTAATAAAAAAGTCTTTTAATTTACCTTTTTTGTAGTTATAATTTATAATAGTAGTTTTATAAGTACATCAAGGAGGATTATATGATGAATATCAGCGGAATAAATGATAAAATAAATGTTCCTGTACAGGTAAAGAAACAGGCCGGCGGGAGCGAAGACATTTCAAATACAAAAGATCAGGTTACACTGGGAAGCTCAAAAGCTGAAAAAGAAATTACCTTTTTAACCTATCTTGACGGTTCAAACAATCTTGAGCCTATGATCATGCAGAATCTGAAGGATATGGAGAAGGTAGGTTCTACGGATAATGTAAATGTTGTAGCCCAGCTTTCCCGTTTTCAGGTTCCTCCTCTTACAAAATATTTCTTCGGAGAAGCATTAAAACAGGTCATAAATAACGAAGCCTTCGGTAAACTTCTCACAGAAGAAACAGGAGATGCAGAAGGAGTGGCTCAATTCCAGGAAATGTTCAAAGAGGGATCAAGGGCGGCCTATATGGCAGAATCCATACTTTCTTCCAGTCCCCCCCTCATGCAGGGCATGACGGAATTAATAACAGGCCTTACCACACAGGTTCTGGAAGATAAGGACATGGTAAATATGGTTACCACAGTAGCCTATGAACTGGCACAGACTATGTTAAAACCTGATAAGGAAGAAAAAATCTCTGTCACGATGGCTGCAGGAAACAGCCAGCAGAATGAAGTGAACAGATTATCAAAACATATGATGAATGCCATAAAGAAATTCATCTATGAAAAAATGGACAGTGATCAGGTTTTATTTGTAGATAAACCATATACAGGAGGGAGCCTCTTAAAAGCAAAAGACAGAGAGTTCGTTCCAAATAATGAACCGGAATGGATAGGAGCAAGAAGATATTTTGTTACAAAAAGTGATGATGAAACAAAAATAAATTCTAAAGTAGTGGAGGATATGGGATTTGTCAATATGGGAGAACCGGCAACCCTTACAGATTTCCTAGTATGGGGTATAAAAAACTATCCTGCAAAGAAATATGTAATACTCATGAGCGATCATGGAGCAGGTTTTCTCGGAGGTTTTGAAGACAGAGAAAAAATGATGACCCTTCCCGAAATAAGTCAGGCTCTGGCAGAAGCTGAAAAACGGACAGGAGTAAAACCTGAAGTGGTCATATTCGATTGCTGCCTTATGGCACAGCCTGAAGTAGCCTATGAACTTAAAGACAGGGCAAAGACTATGGTAGCTTCTGAAGAAACAGTGGGAGGCATCGGTATGCCCTATGTACCCATGTTGAATACTATGAATAAACTCGCAGAAGAAGGAAAAGTTACGGCAGAAAATATATCAAAAGGCATAATATCAGAATGTGATAAAACCTCTGCAAAATCTACAACTACCTTCTCTGCTATCGATCTCGGTAAAATGGACAGTGTAAAAGCATGTATTGATAATCTGGCAGAAGCTCTCATGAATACGGCTACTGACAGGCAGATTATAAAAGATATACTCCATGATACTACTGCCTACAGCCAGAGATCATCGTCTGCTCCCTATAGAGATTATAGAGATTTAGGACATCTTGCAGATAATATACTGAAATCAAAAGATGTTGCAGATCCGAAATTAAAGGAAGCAGCACAGGACATAAAGAAGGTTATTTCCGAAGCTGTCATTGCAGAAGAACATATAAAAGATGACGAAGATTATGCTCCTTCACAGGGACTGGCAATTTATGCTCCGAAGAACAATAAGTATATGAGTGAAAAACTTTATAACAAATATAAAGATACAGCTATGTCAAAAGATGGTAAATGGGATGAATTTATAGAAAAACTTACAGATATAACACAGAAAATCATGAAAGAAAAAGAAGAAACCGGTAAATCCAGAAAACCATCATTTATAGAACTCCCTGACAGACATTAAATATAAAAATTTTCAAACAGGGGATAAATTATTTAGATAAATTGCTTCTATATAATTTTCATCTAAAGCGCTTTATTTTACGGCGTTAAAAATGAAAATTCTTGTAAATTTAAATTATCCCCTGTTTGATTTTTAAGGTAAAAATTCTTATTAATTTTTTCAAAATGTAATCTTCCTAATAGTATGATATAAATAAAAAATTTATAATAAATGAAATAGTACATTTATAATAAGCAAAGAGGTGATTAATCATGGATTTACAGGAAAAAAACAAAAAGTCTCTCAAGGATTTCAAAAAATGGCTACGAAGAAAAAAAGAAATGGAAGAAGCCAATACTCACTTCGTTAAAGACGATGAAATAATGGAAATTTGTTCCAGGCAATATGTAAGGGTTAAATCCTCTCCTTTTGTCCGTAATCTAAACAGTAACAACTAGGTTACGTCTGCATCAAAGACAAACTTCAATGTAATACTTCAATAATAAGAGTTATCATATAACTCGGTGATGTTATAATGTTTATGGTATTTGCTCATAAAGGCCGGTCTGTGCCGGCCTTTATGAATTTTAGAGGATAATTTTGTTCATTGACTTATAATTGTTGTTATGTTATATATGGTGAGTGGTAAGTCGTGAGTCGTGAAAAGTGAAAAATGAAATGAAACCTTTTAACATATTATTAATAGAAGCAGTGGTGCCGGAAAGAAGCAGAACTTCCATAGAACTTGCCCATCCTGTAGGGCCTATGTATCTGGCATCATGTCTCCGTGAAGATAACAGAAACAGATATATAGAGATATTTGACACAAAATTATCTGCCGATGTGGCAGGCGATCTCAGAAAATATATGAGAAAAGTAAAGCCTGACCTGGTTGGTATAAAAGCTTACTCAAGAGATGCAGATCTCCTGGGCCTTCTGGGGAGACTCATAAAAAAAATTAATGAAAAATGTATAATTGTAGTGGGAGGCCCCTATGCAAATGCAAAAGGGAAAGAATTACTGGAAAATCATTTTATAGATTTCTCGGTGCTCCATGAAGGAGAATTAACCTTTGTAGAACTTGTACAGAGACTGGAAAAAAAAGAAGAAAGAGATGATATAAAAGGAATCATTTACAGAGAAAAAGGTCATATAATAAAAACTCCTCCAAGGGATTTTATTGAAGATCTGGATAAAATTCCCTTCCCTGCCTATGACATGACAGACGATCCCGGATATAACCAGAGATATTACGAATATCTGGATAAAGATAAAAAATATCCCGATGCAGTTCAGGTAAGGCCGAAAGCCATGACCATATTTACCTCCAGAGGATGTCCCTATAACTGTATATACTGTCATAATATATTCGGGAAACATTTCCGTGCACGATCAGCAGAACATGTATGGGAAGAAATGAAGCTTTTATATAATGATTACGGAGTAAAGCAGTTCTTTATATGGGATGACATATTCAATATTAATAAAGAAAGAGCTTCTAAAATATGTGATCTCATAATAGAAAGCGGTTATGATATAAAACTTGCCTTTCCTAACGGTTTAAGAGGGGACCTTATGGACAGGGAACTCATATTCAAACTCAAAGAAGCAGGCACATTCTTTATAACTTATGCCATAGAAACAGGCTCTCAGAGACTCCAGAAATTTATAAAAAAGAATATGAATCTTGAAAAATTGAAAGAAATAATCACAATAACCTCTAAAGAAGCGGGGATAGTCACACAGGGTTTTTTCATGTTCGGATTTCCCACTGAAACAAGAGAAGAACTTTATATGACCATAGATTATGCGGTAAAATCAGATCTGGATTTTACTTCCATGTTCATAGTAAATCCCTTTGAAGGGACGGAACTTTTTAATATGGCAGTCAGTCATACAGGTGTTAAGGAATATAAGTTCGATTATTATAATGCAAATTACAGTCTTGCAGAGGTTTCTATTGAGGAATTAAAAGAGATCCATAAAGAGGGACAGATAAGATTTCACACCCCTGAAAGAGTGGACATGGCCTGGGAAAAGGTCAGATACTTCAGAGAACATTGAAAAAAATAGTACAACCTTTATTTATTGAAACAAGTCTTCTATTTTATATACTAATATGCTATAATTTTTCTAGATATAAAACCACGTGAAATTTGTAATAGATACTGACTGTACAAAAGACTGTAATAATTGGTAAATGTCCAACAGGTAGCTAAAAATTTCCAATAGTGACTCACTGAAAAATAGAATTTAATGACATCTGTTATATAATTCCCATAAAATCTGACTGCTGACAAATGAAGGCTTATAAGAATTGATGGATTATAACATTGAATTTTCAGGATAATATTTATTACAACATATTTAATGAAAACACTTTAATTCAACTCATAATAGATCCTCTGGAAGGCACTATTATAGATGCAAATAAAAGTGCCTGCAATTTTTACGGATACTCCCACAGTGAGATTACGTCAAAAAAAATAACTGCTCTCAATATACTTCCTGAAAAAGAAATCTTTGAGAAAATGAACATTGCAATAAACAGAAAAGAAAATACCTTTCACTTTCCTCACAGACTTTCAGACGGGAACATCCGTTATATGGAAGTTATCAGTATTCCCATAGAAAAAAATGGCAATAAATTGCTTTTTTCCACTCTCCAGGATATTACAGAAAAAAAATACACAGAAGAAACATTAAATTTCGAGCGAGAACAGATACTTTCAATTTTCGACAGTATAGACGAAGCAATCTATGTTGTCGACCCTGAAACACATGAAATACTCTATATAAATAAATATGTGGAAAAAATTATTGGCAAAAACACTACAGGAGGGATATGTTATAAAGAATTCTTTGGATCTGATAAGCCATGTAATCCCTGCACTCATTCTATAATGGAGGAAAATAGAGATAAAATATACAGGAGAGAATATTACCATCCCCATATAAATAAATTTATAATGTCGACAGATAGAATCATAAAATGGCCAGATGGACGGAATGTACGTTTTACCTTTGCAATTGATATAACAGAGCTAAAAAAAATACAGGAAAAACTGCAAAAATTCAATGCAGAACTCGAACGTATGATTAAAGAAAGAACGGAAGAACTGGAAAGAGCAAATAAAAAACTGAAAGAAGAAAGAAAAAAAATTTCAAAGATTTTCCATTTAAATCCTCTGCCTATGGGAATAACAAGTTTAGAAGACGGTAAATTTATAGAGGTAAATGAAGTATTTACCAAACAAACAGGTTTTTCCAGGGAAGAAACTATAGGCTTCACAACTGTTGACGTCAAATTATTCAGTGATGAATTCAGAAAAAACCTTGTAAAAGAAATCATAGAAAAAGGTTCCTTACAAAACAGAGAAATAACATTCTTTACCAGATCAGGATTACCTGTTACAGGCCTTTTTTCCATAGAGATTATTGAAATAGAAGGTAAAAAACATCTTCTTACCGCAATGATAGACATAAGTAAAAGAAAAAAACTTGAAGAATCTTTAAAATATCGTCTCGCAGCAGAGGAACTTTTAGGAAATATATCTACCCGCCTTATAAATGTTTCATATGAACAGATTGACAGCGAGATTAACAATGCTCTGAAAGACATCGGTCAATTCTTAGATATTGACAGATGTTATCTTAATATATTAACACCGGATAATATGAATATTAAAGACATATATGAATGGTGCAAGGAAGGCTTAATATCAAGGATTAAAGAAATTAAAAGCACAAACTTTGAATACCTGAAGTGGGGATCGGCAGAAATAAAAAAATCAGGAATTCTCAGTGTTAATTCCCTTGAGGAGCTTCCTCCCGAGGCATGGAGAGAAAAAGAAAGCTGGAAAAAAACAGGCATTAAATCGATCTTAAATATCGCTATAGTAATAAATAAGAAATTTATCGGATGGCTTGGCCTGAATACAACAGCAAGAGAAAAACACTGGGATGATAATTATATAAAATTACTCAAAGTGGCAGCAGAAATTTTTATAAATCTCCTGGAAAGAAAAAAAATAGAAACAGAATTAAGAGAAAGTGAAGAAAAATACAGAATACTCTTTTTCAATGAGCTTTTAGCCATATGTATCTTCGATCCGGAAACGTTACGATTTATAGATGTAAATGATACCTTTGTAAAACTATATGGATACAGTAAAGAAGAACTTCTTAACAATATGACTATCCATAATATTACAGTAGAACATAAAAAAAGTGATGAAGCCACACAGAAATCCATAGCAAACGGAACAATTTACATCCCTGTGAGGTATCATAAGAAAAAAGACGGAACAGTAATTCCCGTGGAAATTGTCGGAGGGCCTTATATATGGAAAGGCCGGAAAGTAGTAATTGGAATGATGATTGATATTACTGAGCGTAAAAAGGCAGAGGAGGAAATAAGTAAAGCAATAAAAGATGCAGAAAGTGCCAATAAAGCGAAAAGCGAATTCCTTGCAAATATGAGTCATGAACTGAAGACTCCACTTAATGCCATAATTGGATACAGCAATCTTTTTCTTGAAGATAATACTTTAAAAGATGCTCATAAAACAGGCATAAAAATGATAGAAAAAAGTGCCAGACATCTTCAGGCTATTATAAATGATATTCTGGATATTTCAAAGATAGAAGCAAAAAAAATGGAGATAAACAGTGTAATATTCAATCTTCCTGATTTGCTGCATTTTATTAAAAATCTCATTATGGAAATAGGTAAAGAGAAGGATTTATTCTTTAATTTTATCTGTGAAGAGAACCTGCCTGTATGGGTTTCAGGGGATGAACAAAAATTAAAGCAGGTATTACTCAATCTTATGACCAATTCAATAAAATTTACCGAAAAAGGTAATGTTTCCTTAAAAGTGGAGAAAAAGAAAGAAAAAATCCTTTTCACAGTGGAAGATACAGGTATGGGGATTCCTCAGGATAAATTACAGGAAATATTCTTACCCTTCAGCCAGTTATCTGATTATCTCCATAAAACAGAAGGCACAGGTCTGGGGCTTTCCATTAGCTATAATCTGGTAAAAATAATGGGAGGAAAACTCAAAGTAGAAAGTTCCCCAGGTGAAGGAAGCAGATTCTGGTTTAAAATAGAACTGCCGGAAATTGCCGGAGAAAAATGGCATCAGATAAAACATGAACAGTCTACAATTGCTGATAAAGATAAAACCCTTTTATTCCCTTCTAAAGAAATTCTGGAAAAATTATATCATTATGCCTATACAGGTGATTTAAGAGCAATAAAAGAAGAACTTGAAGTGACTAAAATCCAGGAAGAGTATATTCCATTCTACAGTATTATAAAATCAATGGCTGGAAATTTTGAAATTGATAAAATCACTGAATTTCTAAAAAAAATTTTAGAAAGAAATTCTCGAACTCACCGGGTGTAATATCAAATATGAATTAACTGAAAATTTACCATCTGTAAGGTGTGATTCCTCTAAAATAATAGTTATATTAAAACATCTCATAACAAATGCTTCTGAAGCCACAGGTGACAGTAATGAAACTATTACTGTAAAGACAGGCCTGAGAGAATGTGACAAAAACTATCTATCAGAAAGTCCTTTTAATGAAAACCTTACAGAAGGTCTTTATGTTTATCTGGAAGTAGAAGATAAAGGTTCGGGCATAAAAGAAGAGATAAAAGATAAAATATTCGATCCTTTCTTTACAACCAGATTTTTTGGCAGAGGTCTCGGCCTTTCCGAAGTAATAGGAATAGCTAAAATACACAGGGGAACAGTGAAGATAAAGAGTAAAGAGGGGAAAGGCACAAATGTAAGAGTACTTCTTCCTGCCTGCAAAAAAGAAGATGGGAATTAACAGATTAAGGGATTGTATTTTACCTGTCACCCATTACCCGGTAGTTAACCACGATGATTTTGACGGTAAAGTTCGTCATTGCGAGCGAAGCGAAGCAATCCCACTGGTAGAAGTTAATTCGACGGGATTGCTTCGTCGCTGCCGATCCTCGCAATGACACACATCTTAATCATTGTGGCTGTCTACTAGGGCTTATTGCCAGACACATAATTATAAACAAGGTAACCTGCGCCTGATGCAAGAGCAGTTATTATAACTCCGCTCAAAACAGGGTTTTCCTTTATTAATGTTGAGACCTCTCCAAGACCTTTCTTCGCGCCGGCACATACACTGTCAAAAGCAAGTCCTGCATAAAATGCGGTTTTTTCAGGGACTCCCGCTTTTTCCAGAAGCACCCCTGTAGCAACACCTGCTCCCAGTATGACTGAAGCAGTAACTCCGGGATGAGAGAGCATAAAGTTCTTTACATCATTAGCAACATCACCTGCAGCTTTTCCCGCAGTTTTTGCATATTCACTTACCGTATCGAAGAATTTGTTCGCTACCCCTTTAGATACTTCAGCAGGGTTTCCCGTATTTGATGCCGAGACTTCCTGTTCAAGTTTATCAAGAGACTGAGAAAGTTTTTGTTTCTGAGGCGTATCTGCCACAGGAGGTTTAAAGGCAGGTGAAGTAAGAGCCAGGTTGATGAGGTAGGCAAGACCTCCTGCCAGTCCGAGTCCTATCCCTGCTGCTATAAAAGGATGATCTTTAATCTTCTGCTTAATGGCACTGAGACTGCCTTCTGTGCCGCTCAGGAGATTGGCGGGAACATTATAATGCTGAAGCAATGCTCCCACGGTAATTCCTGCTCCGAGAAGTACCGTAATAGAAACGGCAGGATGTGAAACAGCATATTTTTCCACATCTTTAACTACATCTTCCACCTTTTTACCTGTACTCTTTGCATATTCCTGAATACTGGAAAGCAGATTTCCGGTAACACCTGACGCTTCTTTCTGAATATCAGAGGATTTACTTCCTTCTATGGCTTTTTCTGCATTCTGAAAAACCTGATCCAGTTTCTGATTACCTCCCGTAAGACCTCCCAGGAGGTCGCCGAGACCTTTGGTTTTAGCAAAATTTGCCAGAGCGTTTATATCAGAAAGAGAAGCATCATTTCCTCCTTTTGTAACACTGTCCTTTACATCCTGAGCTTCTCCTCTGGTTTCTGACGGCTTAAATTGCTGCTGAATTTTACCGAGTAAAGAGTTTTTTATCAGATCTGACAATTTTATTCCCCCTTTCCTGGAAATTTCTATGATTTTTTATAATAGCAGATTTATATCGTATAATCTATTAGAAAATGTTAAAATTTTGTTAAAATTACAGAATGGATTCAGTCAGCGCAAAAAAGCAAATTTTTATCTAAATAAAAGGATTTTTTTTTCTGAAAGTTGAACTAACGTTATCAGCACTAAAAAATCTTATTTATAAGGAGAGGTTAAATGAAAAAACATCTGTTAATTATCACAATAATGTCACTTCTTATACTCTTATCAGGCTGCGGTATCTTATTTACCGCTCTAATTCAGGCTATTGCAGGCTCTTATGCCGGATTTGTTTTTGTCCCTGCAGCTATTTTAGCAAAAGAAAATACAACAAAATATGGTATGGTTCTCCTTACGGAGAATCTTCCTCCTGAAGGATATAAAGCTGCCGCAGGAGCAACTGTTTATATAGAAGGAACACTTATAACAAGTCAGACAGGGGATAATGGTTACTTTAAATTAACAGATGTACCGGCAGGTATAAAAGATATAAAAATAACATATCCTGAATTTTTACCTCTTGAAGAACAAATAGTAGTAACTGACCCTAACGCAGGTATTTCAACCTTTAATACGTTAAAGATTATACCGCAGAATGTTCTTATGCCTGTAGGCATAGGAGGAACAATAGAGTTTACCGCCTATGGAGAGACACAGGGAACTATTCCGGTTATACCTGAGACAAACTGGTCAGTCGTAAATGACATAGGCACAATAGATAAACATGGTATATTTACTGCCACAAAAGCAGGAACAGGACTTATTGTAGCAATTGCCGGTTCTAAAAGAGCGGAAGTAGCAGTAACCGTAGTGGAAAAAATCGGAACTATTAAAGGACATGTCACATATAAAGGCAATTCAGTAACAGATTGTCAGATAAAAGTAAATGGTACAAATCAATATACAATGACAGACAGTAACGGTAATTATATACTTCCCGGCATACCTGCCACAGAGGTTACAGTAACATTCACTTCCTCATCTGCAGGCAAAAAAGGTTATGTTACGGTAACAGTCCCTGCCGGAGGGGAAGTAACACTTGATGTAAACCTTGAAGAGATAACTCCTGCCCCGGATCCTCTCACACCGACTCCAACAGGTACTCCTGTTATGCCTGTAGGAAATATTCAGGGTAAACTCCTGGAATATGACGGTGTTACACCTGTAGTAAACGGTTATATAGTTTTTTACAGTTACATCTATCCTGCTATGAAGGAAAACAAAGCAAATCCGAATGCAATAACCACTTCTGATCCGAACGGCCTGTATATTTTCACAGGTATCCCTCAGGGTTCAGGCCTTATAGAGTGCTGGAGAAGTGAAAGTGACTACACGTCAGATCCGAACAATCCTTTTGCAAGGACTGACGTAAATGTAGTTAACGGAACTACTGTAGTTGACATAAAATCCCTTTACGCTCCTACACCTACTCCGACACCTGTTGTCACTGCAACACCTACTCCAGGTTCTGCCTACTGGAATACAAACATGAAAGTAAGTGACGTTCCCGGTGTACCGGCAGGAGCTTTTCCGCGTATAGCCGTAGACGGCGCAGGTAACGGATATGCCGTATGGGCTGATAACAGAAACGGCAATATGGATATTTATTTTTCCTACAGACCTTCAGGGGGTACATGGGGGGCAAATATAAGAGTTGACGATGACTCAACAGGAAAAAATGCACAGAATCCTGACATAGCAGTAGATCCGGGAGGGAATGCCTGTGCTGTATGGGTAGATGAAAGAAACGGCGCCACACAACCGCATATCTACTGTTCAAAAAGACCTGCCGGAGGGAACTGGGGAACAAACGAACAGGTTGACGACAATACAACGGCGACTTCTGTCAGAAATCCTGCCGTATCAGTCTCCTCTGCGGGAATTTACTATATAATATGGGTGGATGGAAGAAACACATTTACGACACCGATTAGCGCCCCTGATATTTATTTTGCTTATAACTCAGGAGGGGGCTGGATAAATCAAAGAGTAACATGGGAGAAAAATACCACTGCTCTGGTAAGCACTCCTGACATAGCAATAGACGAAAATTCGGGAGGTCTTTATGCAATATGGGCAGACAGGAGGAACGGTTATAACGAAATATATGAATCCTATTCATTTTCCGGTTCAGTATGGCAGACATCTGTAAAAATAAGTGATGGCCCTGCCGGAAGCGATGCTCTGTCTCCGAGAATTGCAGTAGACTCATACGGCAATGCAAGTGCTATATGGCAGGATCAGAGGAACGGTGCCGCAAATACTGACATTTACGCTTCTTACAAACCTTCGGGACAGCCATGGGGAACAAACGTGAGGGTAGATGATGCTCCGGGAACAACTCTGGTAGGACTGCCCGACATAGGAGTCGATTCTTACGGTAATGCCTATGCAGTCTGGTCTGACAATAGAAACGGGAACTGGGATATTTATTCATCCTTCAAACCTTCAGGAGGTGTCTGGGGGGCAAATGCACGGGTAGATGACGCTCCCGGAATGACCAGTGTAGAAGAAGCTGCCATAGGAGTCTGTTCTTCCGGAAAAGCACAGGCCATATGGGAAGATCAGAGAAATGGAACTAATGAAATCTATTCTTCTGAAAGTAAATAATACAGCCAGGGCGATAAAAAAATAAGGAAAGGTAGAATAAGGCTTTGTTTAAAAAGTGTAAAAGTATAGTTTTAATTTGAATTTATAATTTATTTCTGTTATAATTTCACATTAACTTATAAATTTTACATAAGGAGATTATTATGAAAAAAATAAGACAGGATAATATTATAGATGACTATCATGGTACAAAGATATGTGACCCTTACCGCTGGATGGAAAATCCACTCCTGCCGGAAACATTGGAATGGGTAAATGAGCAAAACAGAGTAACCTTTGAATATTTGGAAAAAATACCTGTCCGTGAAAAAATAAGGGAAAGAATTAAAGAACTATGGAATTACACTAAATATTCAGTGCCTAAGAAAAAAGGAAAATACCTTTTCTATACAAAAAATGAAGGGCTACAGAATCAATCTGTACTTTACAAACAGGAAGGAATTGACGGTATCCCCTCTGTTCTTCTGGATCCAAATAAATTAAGCGAAGACGGAACAGTATCGCTGGGATTTCAGTGTTACACAGAAGACGGCTCTCTCCTTGCTTACAGTATATCCAGAAGCGGAAGCGACTGGCAGGAAATAAAAATAAGAGATGTAGCAACAGGTGAAGATTATCCTGAAATACTTAAATGGGCGAGATTCAGCGGAGCAGCATGGATGCCTGATAAAAGCGGATTTTTCTACAGCAGAAATCCGCAGCCCGGAACAGTCCCTGCAGGAGATGAATTTTTCTATAATAGTGTTTACTGGCATAAACTCGGCACTTCCCAGGAAGAAGACACAGTCGTTTATGAAAGACCTGATGAGAAAGAATGGGGATTTTCTCCTGCAGTTACAGATGATAATAAATATCTTCTCATCTATATTTCTCACGGATGCACATCAAAAAATCGCCTTTATTACAGAGAACTAAACAGTAAAGAACCTTTTATAAAACTCATAGATATTCCTGATGCAAAATATCATCCCCTTGATAACATCGGAAATATGTTCTATTTCCACAGTGATTTAAATGCACCGAAAGGACGTATTATTGCTATTGATATAACAAAACCGGAAAGAGAAAACTGGAAGGAAATAATACCTGAAAGTAAAGATACAATAGAATTTGTCACCATGATTAATAACCAGTTTTTAATCTGTTATCTTCAGGATGCCAGTAATAAATTGAAAATCTTTAATACTGACGGTTCCTTCGACAGAGATATAGAACTGCCTGATATTGGGACTGTAATGATTGATTTTTCCGGCATTACAGGAAGAAGAGACGATACGGAAATGTTCTTTCCATTCCAGTCATTTCTACGTCCTACATGTATATACCACTATGATTTTAAAACAGGTAAAGCCAGAGAATTCCTTACATCAAAAGTCAATTTTGAAGCATCAAAATATATAGCAAAACAGGTTTTCTTTTCTTCAAAAGACGGCACAAAGATTCCCATGTTTCTGATTCATAAAAAAGATCTTTCTATGGACGGTGAAAATCCTGTCCTTATGGGAGGTTACGGGGGCTTCAATATCAGTCTTACCCCCGGATTTAATGTATCAAGACTTGTATGGATGGAACAGGGAGGCATATCTGCCATAGTAAATCTCCGGGGAGGCGGAGAATACGGAGAAGAATGGCACAGAGCAGGCATGTTAGAGAAAAAACAGAATGTTTTCGATGATTTTATATCTGCAGGAGAATATCTCATAGAAAATAAATATACAAACCCTGAAAAACTCGGTATTTCAGGAGGAAGTAACGGAGGTCTCCTCGTTTCTGCCTGTATGACCCAGAGACCTGATTTATTCGGCGCCGTTATATGCAGTGTCCCCCTTACCGATATGCTCAGATATCATAAATTTACAGTGGGACACAAATGGATTGTAGAATATGGTAACCCGGAAGAAAACCCTGAAGAGTTTAAATATATCTATGCCTATTCACCTCTCCATAATATAAAAGAAGGAGTAGAATATCCGCCCATACTTATTGTAACGGCAGATACAGATGACAGGGTAGTGCCGAGTCATGCAAAGAAATTTATGGCCACCCTTCAGGAAAAATCTTACGGCAAAGCCAGAGCATTTATAAGGATAGAAACAAAAGCAGGCCACGGCCAGGGGAAACCTACATCGAAGCTGATTAATGAATGGACTGATATTTTTGCTTTCCTCTTTGATGTTTTTCAGATGAAATAGTCAAAAAATTTTACCGGTGAAAATATTGACTTTAATTTTTTTTTGAATTAGAATCTTTCGAAGTATGAATAAAAAAATAAGCTGTCAGCCATGAGTTAATTTTTGCTGGTCAAAGCTTAAATAATCAAAAAAACAGGAGGACTTTAGCGTGAAGACATTCAGTTTCAGAGGCCGAGACTACATCGATGCAGAACTCGACTACACAAAAGAAGAGTGGGAGACTCTAATAGAAGTATCCCTTGAACTTAAAAAGAGATTTCTTATGGGTGAGGATATGAGTCATATCCTTAACAATAAAACACTCTTTATGATTTTCTACAATCAGTCCCTCAGAACAAGAAACTCTTTTGAGACAGGTATGACCCACCTCGGAGGACATGCAAACAACCTGGAACCGGGTAAAATATACACTCCGGCTCTCGAAGGGGAAGAAGAAGCATACTCCACAGAAAGAGTATCAGATGTGGCCAATGTGCTCTCCAGAATGGGCCATGGTATATCCATAAGAGCCTATGGAGATCCTGTAAAATGGGTTTATGGAAAATCCAACAGAGTCATAAAAGAATTTGCAAAATATTCAGATATTCCTGTAATCAATATGGAATGTGACAAATATCATCCCACACAGGCCCTTGCCGACCTGGTAACAATAAAAGAAAAATTCGGCCAGTTCAAAGGCGTAAAATTCACTATGTCCTATGCATATTCAGCATCACCTCATAAACCGAGAGCAGTGCCTCAGTCCCTTATTCTTGCTCCCGTAAAAATGGGAATGGATGTAACATTTGCATATCCGAAAGGATTTGAGCTCGATCCGAAAGTTATAGAACAGTGTAAGAAATGGGCAGAAGAAAATGGGACAAAATTCAATATGACCAATGATATGAGAGAAGGCTTTGAAGGAGCAGATGTGGTTTATCCTAAAGCCTGGTGCCCCACTTCTATGCTTGCATTCCCTGAAGAAGGAATAGAACATGATCACAAGAAAGCACAGAAAGAAGTAGATAAATGCAAAAAATGGATCTGTGACAAAAAGATGCTCTCTCATGCATCCAAAGATGCCTATTATATGCACTGCCTCCCTGCCGACAGAGGTATGGAAGTGAGTAATGAAGTCATAGACGGTCCTCAGTCCATAGTATTTGACGAAGCTGAAAACCGCATGCACACCATTATGGCCATAATGGCTTTAACGATGGGCAGCAGAATCTAACTTTTTATAAAAAAATACAGTGGTAGAACATTCTGTTTTACCACTGTATTTTTTTTGCAACAATTTAACTTCATAGAAGGATATCTTCGCGTAAGATTTGAACTATTTTATATAAGAATTGTGAAGGGTGAAGAGTGAAGAGTGAAGAGTGAAGAGTGAAGGGTGAGTAGGGGCGTTTAATTAAACGCCATGGGATTAAATACGCATCACGCATCACGCATCACGCATCACGAACCACCTGTCACGCGTTACGCGTTACGCGTCACGATTTATACAGAAGGAGTGATAATCTTATGGAAGATAATTTCTCGGAAAGATTTAAATCATGGGAAGAAAAAGCACATAAGACAGAGGAAAGAAAAAAACAATTCAGAAACACATCGGATATGGAAATAAAACATCTCTACACACCATCGGGAACAGATTATTTGAATGACCTCGGATTTCCCGGCGAATATCCCTTTACAAGGGGTATTTATCCCAATATGTACAGGAGCAGATTCTGGACTATGAGGCAATATGCAGGTTTTGCCACGGCAGAAGAATCCAACAGGAGATACAGATACCTTTTAGAACAGGGTCAGACAGGACTTTCAGTGGCATTTGATCTGCCCACACAGATAGGTTATGATTCAGACCATCCGTTATGCATCGGAGAAGTCGGCAAGGTAGGCGTTGCCATTGACAGTTTAAAAGACATGGAAATACTCTTTGAAAAAATTCCTCTGGATAAAGTATCTACATCCATGACTATAAATGCACCTGCAGCCATTTTGCTCGCAATGTATATGGCAGTGGCGGAAAAACAGAATGTCCCCCTGTCATGCATATCGGGAACAATACAGAATGATATACTGAAAGAATATGTTGCAAGAGGAACCTATATTTATCCCCCTCTCCCCTCTATGAGAATAATCTGTGACATATTTCAATATGCTTCGGAAAAACTGCCTAAATTCAATACAATCTCCATAAGCGGTTATCACATGAGAGAAGCAGGTTCGACAGCAGTCCAGGAAGTGGCTTTTACCATCGCAAATGCAATAAGCTATGTGGAATATGCCCTGAAGACAGGACTGAATGTCGATGATTTCGCAAAAAGATTATCATTTTTCTTTGCCGTTCACAATGATTTCTTCGAAGAAATAGCAAAATTCCGCGCAGCAAGGCGGCTCTGGGCAAAAATTATGAAAGAAAGATTTAATGCAAAAAAACCTTCTTCTCAGATGTTAAGGTTTCATACCCAGACAGGAGGATCTACCCTTACGGCACAGCAGCCCCATAATAATATAATAAGAGTAACGCTTCAGGCCCTGGCTGCAATAATGGGAGGCACACAGTCACTACATACGAATTCCTATGATGAAGCACTTCAGTTACCGACAGAGGAATCTGTAATGATTGCACTGCGCACACAGCAATTAATCGCAAATGAATCGGGCGTAGCAGATACTGCCGACCCTATGGGCGGCTCCTATTATCTTGAAACACTGACAGATAATATAGAAAAGAAAGCCATGGAATATATAGAAAAAATAGATGAACTGGGAGGAGCAGTTAAAGCAATTGAAACAGGCTACTATAACAGAGAAATAGGAAACAGTGCCTATAAATTCCAGCGTGAAATAGAAGAACATGAAAGGGTTATTATAGGAGTCAATGCCTATGAAATAGAAGAAAAACCTTTCCCATCTCATGCCATATCGGATGAAGGAGAGATATATCAACTGAAAAAGCTGAAAGAACTGAAAGAAAAACGAAACAATTCACAGGTCAGAGAATCTTTGAAAATACTCGAAGAAAAAGCGAGAGGTAAGGAAAATCTCATGCCTTTTATTCTGGATGCAGTAAAAGCCTATGCCACTCTGGGAGAAATATGCGATGTTTTCAGAGAGGTATTCGGAGAATATCATCCCACATTTGATATGTTTTAGATATTTCAAGCTTTAAGGAGGTAAAGAATTATGAAAAAAGTTAAAATATTAATTGCAAAACCCGGTCTTGACGGTCATGACAGAGGCGCAAAAGTCGTATGCCGCGCTTTAAGAGATGCAGGGTTTAATGTAATATATACAGGTATAAGACAGAGTCCGGAACAGATTGTTCAGGTCGCAATAGATGAAGACGTAGATCTTATAGGTCTGTCTTCCCTCTCCGGGGCTCATATGAAGTTATTTAAAAAAGTTCTGGAGATTTTAAAAGAAAAAAATGCAGAAGATATTAAAGTAATGGGCGGAGGAGTCATTCCGCAGGAAGACATTGAAAATTTGAAGAAAGCAGGAATTTCGGAGATTTTCACACCGGGTACTTCTTTACATACCATGGTTGACTGGATCAATCATTCTTTTATATGTAATCAGTAAAAAATAATGGCGGCCCGGGCGGCCGCCATTATTACTGCCCTACTCGTTCCTGTGCCAGTTTTTCAAGAACATATCAGTTCTGTCAGCGGCATTTTGTCGTAGATTATAGTAATAAAAAGGATAATCAAAGCTATGGTAAATGCCTCTGAGTCCACCTGTTAATTTATATAATGCATCTTCATCGGCAGTAGTGCAAATCAATACACCTACGACTTTATTGACACAGGCGTCGGCATACTGCGGAACCTGCACAAATACTCCATTGGGATCAGGCATGAGTGACCCAAGTCCCTGGGAAGTAGTAGCCACTGTTTCGTCTCTTGTCCATGTAATAGGATTTATAACGAGGCCGGGACCTTCATAGAGAATATTGTCTGCGTTATTAACACCGGGAGCTTCAGTGTTGTAAGAAATTATTACTCCCGTATCATCAGGACCTTCGGCGAATTTCAGGTGAGGATTTTTAGCAAGGTAATCCGGTGTAACATAATATCCGATAACATATGCTGCAATCATTCTTTTATACACTTCAGGATTATTTTTCAGGTACCCTGACAGCATATAACACAATATATTCGCTCCCTGTGAATGGGCAGCTAAAATAAAGGGACGTCCATTGTTATAATGCTTTATATAGTAATCGAACGCTTCAGTGGCATACTCTGTCGGTATCCCTGATACAAGTTGTTCTCTTTCTGCCGAAGGCATGGTCAGAGACAGTGCCAGTTGCCTGTAGTATGGCGCATAAATATTAGCTGTGTTCTGGAAAGCAGTAGCCTGCCGTGCAAAAGCTGATTGTGCACCATGTATCATGTTGGGATCATCAATAGCACAAATCTCAGGCGGTCCATTCGGGTCAGTTGCAATCAATGCTGACGGGTAAAGGTAAAAAACATCCACCGGTTTATCTATTGATGAAGGTAATGATAACCAGTGCCCTGAATTAGAATAGATTGAACTTTCATTAATCCCGGGTGTAATATCATCTCCGCAGCCCGGTGATAAAATCAGAAGGACTGCCATCAATGATATCAGGATTTGAATAAATAATTTACTCAATTAATTCACACATCCAATCTGTAAAGATTTCTTAATCGAATCAAATATAATTCAAATTAAGGTGTTGAGTTTTGGGTTTCGGGTTTTGAATTGTTAATCTTTTTAACCAGAAACCCGAAACCCATAAACCTAAAAAATGAGAATTTCTATACTCTCAATTCATACTTTTCAGTATAGTTCAAATTTAATTCTCTTCATATAGTTCTATAGAAGTAAAATGACTTAAAGTAAGAACTAAAATAATAATGGGCAGCCCCATCAACCGGGGGCACCTCGCTATTCGCCCTTAAACACAGGTGTTCTCTTCTCAAGAAAAGCATTGATACCTTCAGTATAATCGTGGCTGTCATAAACCTTTCGCCTCAGTCCCTGAAGACGTTCAAAGGTTTCAGGTGTTATGGGATGGGCATCACAGAGAATACGGAACTGTTCCTTTATGACTGCAATCGCCAGAGGTGAACGGGAGGCAATTGTTCTGGCAATATTAAAAGTGAAATTCTCCAGTTCTTCTGTGGGAACAAGATGGTTTAAAATGCCCCATTTTTCCGCTTTTTCTGCGGGGACAGGATCTGCGGTAAAAAACATCTCTTTTGCTATATTAATTCCCAGCCTCGTGATGAAATGAAGAATACCGGTAGGATTATAAGGAAGTCCCAGTTTGACAGGCGTAATGGCAAAGGTGGATGTAGGATCGCCTATTATCATGTCACAGGTTATTACCAGGTCACACGCTCCTCCCCACACACCTCCCTGAACCATGGCAATTATGACTCCGGGATAATGCTGGACAACCCTTAAGGCTTTCTCCAGAGGACTGTGATAAGGTAAAGGATCCCGTCTTGATTTCGGAAGTTCTGTTACATCATGACCTGCAGACCAGACTTTTACATTCTTTTCCGCTCTCAGAACTATTACGGGTATCCTCTTCTGCTCGAAATCGGCTATGGAAGCGAGCATATCTCCGAGAAGTTCCTCGCTGAAGGCATTCCTTTTTCTGGGATTATTCAGAGTAATAAAACCTATATTATCTTTTATTTCTGTTAAAACAAGAGACATAAAACCTCTCCTTCCTAAAAATTTTTATTAAAAATTCTATAAAAAATTTCATCTGCAATTTTAAAAGGATCGCAGTTCTTTACGGACATTTCATCAATCATCTTATCATTTAAATATCTGTTAAGACATTCGTCTTTAACATGTTTCATTATGAGCCATTCAAGAGTATTTCTGAGAGTTTCTCTTTTATGTTCAGGCGTAAAACTCTTTAATTCTTCAAAAAGCCTGTCATATGTTTCAGGCAAATTCACGCCTGTCTCAAAAAATTTAATCTTCTTATGACCTATTGCACCCATAAGAGCTGTTTTTACAGAATAAGGATCAAGGATATCACATTTTGTAACGGCTATTATATCTGCAATTTCCATTATACCGGCCTTCATAAGCTGTATTTCATCACCTGCCTGAGGCTGAACCGCCATTACTACAAAATCTGAAACAGATGAAATCTCTGTCTGAGTCTGGCCAAGACCGGCAGTTTCAATAAAGATAATATCTGCTCCCCATAGTTCCAGTATGCGGGAAATTACCATTACTTCAGGTGTTACGGATTCTGTTCTCGAAGGAACTGAACGTATGAAAACACCTTCATCTGTATAATGATGTTTCATTCTTATCCTGTCACCGAGTATTGCTCCTCCGCTGAAAGGACTTTCAGGATCAAATGCCACGACACCGACTCTGCAGTTTTTTTTTCTCCCGCTCTTTATAAGACCGTCAATAAGAGTGGATTTACCGACGCCAAAGGAACCGGCAATACCTATATATTTAATTTTCCCTGTCAGGGGATAGACAGAAGAGGAAATTTCTCTTAAAAAAGCCGAAGAATTTTCACATTCACTTATGAGCCTGGCTGTAGCTCTTCTGTCACCTGACCTGATTTTATCTATTACTTCATGAATATTTTTTATATTAATCTTCATAGCTGAATAATTATATCATAATTTTATGTGTCATATATAATTTTATTTTATCTCTTGTTTTTTGGCATATATATAAGGTAATATATACCTGTATCTGAATAGAAAGAACTTTACCGGTAAATAATTCACCGGGCAATGATTATGAGAATCCTTCATACCCTGAGCCAGAAGCCGGAAGCTACAGGCAGCGGCATAACAATAAGAGAAATTATAGCACAATCCCATAAGATGGGACACGGAAATTTTCTTCTTTCCGGTATTTCCGGAGGAGAAACATACAGTTTTCCCGGTTACCTTGAAGAAAACCATATTTTTGTTGAATTTAACAGTAAAAATCTTCCCTATGATGTGGCCGGTATGAGTGATGTCATGCCCTATAAAAGCACAAGATTTTCAGATCTTTCGGAAGAGGATATAATTAAATATGAAGAGGCTTTTCTGGAAAAGCTCATCACTTCTGTGGAAAGATTTAAACCTGACATAATACATGGCCACCACCTGTGGATATTAACAGGACTCATCAAAAGAACCTTTCCGGAAATACCGTTAATTGCTCACTGTCATGGAACAGATCTGAGGCAATTTGTTCTCTGTCCTCAACACAGATACAGAGCTATGTCTGGCTGTTCAAAAGTAGATGGTGTGCTTGTTCTTTCCGGAGCACAGAAAGAACAGGTCATAAAAACATACGGACTTTCTCCTGAAATTGTTTTTCTTACAGGCACAGGTTATAATGAGCAAATTTTTCATAATGGCTGCAAAGAAAAAAAAGGCAAGATAGAAATCCTTTATGCAGGAAAACTCAGCAGAGCAAAAGGTGTTTACTGGCTACTTGAAGCTCTGAATAAAATCAATCGCTTCAAGTGGCATCTACATATGGCAGGAAGCGGTTCAGGGCCGGAAAAGGATGAAATTCTAAAAAAATCTGAAGACATGAAGGATAAAGTGACATGGCACGGCCAGATAAATCATAAAAATCTGGCAGAACTTATGAGAACCTGTCATATATTCGTTCTCCCGTCCTTTTATGAAGGTTTTCCTCTTGTTCTTATTGAAGCCATTGCATCTGGATGCAGAATTGTTACAACAGAACTTCCTGCAGTAACGGAAATGAAATGTGAACAGACTATGCCATTTATAAGCACAGTACCTCTTCCCCGTCTCAAAGGTCCTGATATACCTGTAAGAGAAGATCTGCCTTTATTTGTCGAAAATTTAAAAGCATCACTGGAAGAACAATTATATCTTTCAGAGGACGAATTATGTGACCGGGAAATTACATCTTTACTGAAATACTACAGGTGGAGTGAAGTTTTCAGGAGAATTGAACAGGTTTATGAAGCCATTATCGTGAAGAAAAGAAACAAATTTTTATAAAAAAATTATATAGATATTTTTCAAATCCCTGTTATAATATATAGATAAATTACATATTATCCTCGCGTTACGCATCACGCGTCACGCGTCACGATCTTTATAATAACAGACATGACCGGAAGCGGTCACAACCAGATATGAGAATCGGCATCCAGTGAAGTCGCAAACTTCATCATTCTCATATAAAATTCCTTTTGAGAGGAGACAGGAACATTGTTTAGAGATAAAGATGAAACAGGTGACAGATTTGATTTCCTGCCAGGTTCTTCGGAATTTTCCATGCTGGAAGGAGAAAGAATTTTTTATAATTACGTAAAAGAACTCTATGAAACTCACGGAAAAAGAATAGAAAAATACAGAGATCAACTTATAGAAATGGGTAAAAATCTTTCAATTCCTCCTGACAGTCAGAGAGAGATTGAACTCTATATAAGAGAAGAATATTTTTCCTATCTGGAAGATCTTTCGGAAGAAATAAAACCGGAAAAAAAACGGGGAAAAAAATTCATTCACGAAAAAATAAAAAAAGAACCTCTCAGAGAAGAATTGCTCGATCTGTCCTTACTTGAGGAAAAAAACAAACTCCTATCCATAAAAAAAGAACTTGAAGAAAAAGAAAAAGACCTTCAGGCTCTGAAGAAAGAACTGGAACAGGAACGAAAAGAACTGGAAAACTATAAAGATAAAACCTATAAAGAACTGGGGAAAGAAAGAATAAATATAAGAAAAGAAAAAATGGAACTGACCAGTGACAGAGAAGAATTTCAAACTTTTCTTGAAAGCCAGAATGTTCAGGAAGAAAACAGAGAAACATTTATACAACTTCAACAAACCATAGAAGAACTCAGGGAAGAAAAAAACCGCCTGGAAAAAGAAAAAGAAGAAATATCGCTTACAGGCAGAGAAACCAGAACAATGGCAAAACCTGACGAAAAAATGCTTGAACTGTTACAGAAAATAAAAAAACTCAACGAAGATAATGAAAAACTTCAGAGAGAAAGAGAAGAATATACAATTCAGAGCAGACCGGGCCAGGATGAAGAAATGAAAAAACTTCAGAAAGCCATAGAAAAACTCAGAGGAGAAAAGAAATCCCTCCAGGAGAAAAATGAAGAACTGGAACACCTCCTGGAAATACAGAAAAAAACAGATGATACAGGTGCAGAATCCCTTAAAGAAACCATGGAAGAATTTCAAAAGGAAAAAGCAAATCATGAAAAAGAAGTGAAAGAAAAAGAAAAATTACTGAAGGAAAAATATGAGAAAATAACAGAAGAGGGAAAGAGAAAACTGCTGGAACTGGAAAAGGAAAAAGAACATTTCGAAGAGTTGAAAGAAAAACATATAAAAAAATTCCATGATGAAGAAAAAAAACTGAAAGAAAAATATGATAAATTATTATATGACCTGAACAGGGAAAGGGCAAACCTGGAGAAGAACAAACATGATTTTACACAATTACAGGAAAGAACGAAAAAAGAACTGGAAGAACAGAAAGGATTTCTTGAAAAAAAAGGAGTAAACCTGGAACTTGAAAAGGAAAGTCTGGAAGCGGAAAAATGGGAAATTGAAAAATTCTTAAAAGAAGAAAAAAAGACACTTGAATGGAGACTCCATTTACTCACACAGGAGAGAAAAATCTTTGAAAAAGAAAAAAAAGAAATGACGGAAAACCTTGCAGAACAGGAGAAAGAATTCGAAATAAAATTCCTGGAACTTTCTGATGAAAAAGCAAGGCTGGAAATGGAAAAAGAAGAATTTCAGAAAAATGTAGAACACGAACGGATATCCATAAAGAGAGCCCTCTGGGAAGCAGAAGAAAAGCAGGCTGCTGTTGAAATTCAAAAACAGGCAATAGAAAGTATAAAGGATGAACCTGAAAAAAAGAAGGAACTGGAACATCTGGAACTGGAACTGAGAAAAGCAAAAAGAGAATTGAAAATAGAAGAAGAAGAACTGTTAAGTAAAAAAAGAGAATATGAAACTGCAATGAAATTTGTAGGGAAATTGAGAGAAAAACTCGTAGATATAAAAGATGATTACGTACAGACAACCGGCCTGGACCCTGTTGAAAGAGACTGGCAGATTCTGGAAACAATAATAGAGAGTGCCGCAGAAGAACAGAGCAAAGACATTCCGTCAGAACCTGATACAAAAAAGATTGTAAGTAAAATAATCAGAAAAAAGACTTTGCCTTTAAAATATGACATATATCCTTCTCCCCCGCTGGAACTGGATATTAAAGCCATAACTTACTGGACTCTTTTTCAGGGTAATGCAAAAAGAGACGGCCATTCTGCATCGGAATATGAACTGATGCCGCCTCTGGAGAAAACATGGGAATTTAAGACAAAAGGCTCTATAGTAAACAGTCCTTCCATATACAGTGAAGCGGTTTACGTGTCTTCCGAAGAAAAACTCTATGCAGTAAAATTTTATACAGGTAAAGAAATATGGTCTGTCGATATGGCAGTAAATTCCACTCCATGCGTAAATGACCATGCCGTCTTTGCCGGTTCTCTCGATAGTAAATTTTATTCTCTTGACAGGCTGACAGGCAAGCAGTTATGGAAATATAAGACTCATGGAGAAATTAAATCATCTCCTCTCATAGAAGAAGGACTGGTATATTTTGGTTCGGAAGACGGTATATTATATGCCATTGATGAAATCAAAGGCCATAAACTATGGGATTTTTCAACAAATGGACAGATAAAAACGGCTCCTGCCCTCTATAAGGGAATAATCTATATAACCTCAACAGATAACTATTTATACGGTCTGAATGCTTCTACAGGAGATGAAATATGGAAATATAATCTTGGTTCAGAAGGAGACATGCCTGTCATATATAAAGAACAGGTTATAATTACTGATAATATGAGCAGACTTCACTTCTTCGACAGCAGAACAGGTGAAAAACTCCGTGATATACAGTTAATAGGGAATCTTTCCGGCATGGCAATTCTGGAAGATACTATATATATAACATCAAAAGAAGGTGTTCTATTTGCCCTGAACGGATTATCAGGTGAAGAAACGTGGAAGCAGAACTTTAATGTATCTTTTACAGGTGCTCCAGTAATAGCCAATGGCGTAATATACGCAGGAACCGCAGAAGGCGAACTTTATTCCATAGTAATGAAAGAAAAGAAAAAATTCCTGAAGAAAAGGCCCGGTATAAAGCATTACTCCATCAATCTGGGAGGAAAAATCATGGCACCTCCTGCAATATCTTCCGGTCTGATTATTACAGGGGCCAGAAACCTTTATGGCCTGAAAACAGCAGGGAGGTAAAGGTATGAAAAATCCCCTGTTTATGAGTACTGTTGCTCTTGGCATAATAGCTTCCATTAATTCATATATATTTGCCGGAACCAGGCCAACCAGACATGTTCTGGAAGGAGAAGACAGAATTTATCAATGGAGATATGGCAATATTTTTTATAAAGTCAGAGGAGAAGGAGAAAAAATATTACTTTTACATAATATACATCAGGGAGCTTCTTCTTTCGAATGGAACAACAATTTCTCCGCACTGGCCGAAAAATTCAGAGTATATGCTCCTGATCTGCCGGGATTCGGGCAGTCGGAAAAGTTTAAAAAAGGATATAGAGCAAAACTCTATATAAAATCAATCTTTGATTTCATAGACAGTGTAGTAAAAGATGAATGTTCCATAATAGCAAGCGGACTGAGTTCTATATATGCCATAAGAAACGGATCGCTTTGCCCCAAAAAAATAAAATCTCTCTTTCTTATAGACCCTCCTGTGATGAACATGGGGAAAAAGTCTGAAATAATAGAATTCATGACTTACCAGGTAGCAAGCAGTCCCGTAATAGGAAGAACCATATATAATATTATGACATCAAAACTATTTATAAGAAACTTCCTGAAAACAGAAGTTTACAGTAAACCTGTAACGGGAGATATGGTAAATTATTATCATATGGCAGGACATCAGAAAGGAAGTGAACTGTTTTATCCTTCATTCCTGTGCGGTTTATTAAATATAGATGTATCGGAGGAATTTAAATACTTAAATCAGAAAATAACAGTATTATTCGGAAAAGAAACAGATTATTATGACCGAATGAACATATTAAAAAAATTGAATCCAGGAGTAAAAGTAAAAATATTTGAAAATTGTAAAATATTACCTCACGGAGAACATGCAGGAGAATTTAATAAATTTATCGAAAAAAAAATGTGATGATTATTGTAAGCCTTCAACAATTAAGAAGAGAAAGTGAACATTATGACCATTATATTAAAAGAACATAAAAGACAGATTATTGTAATGTTAATAGCTATTATATTTCTATTGTTAAGTTTTTTAAAGTATATACCGGAAAATACTGATAAATACTGGATGGGATTAAAACTATATCAATATATTATGATTGTATGTTTAATATTAAATATAATATCCCTTCTGGGGCCACTGAAATCGTTAAAACATTCTCTATCTCTTATGCTTACCTGGTCAATTGCATATTCACTGGTAGAGATAATATTTCTTAATACTTTCTATCTGATACCTGTATATACGGAAGTATTCTGGGATAACTTTAAAACCTTTTTTATACAGACGTGTTATCAATTTATCGGAATTATAATATTGCTGTCTTTTTTTTATAATAATAAAACTGCATGGAATAACAGTTTTTTACGGGCAGGTAATATGAAAGAAGGAACAACAGTACTTGGCTATAAAGAACCTATGGCCTGGTATATGGTTGTAATGAGATTCTCTTTTACGGTTATTATAATATTTCTCATATTGCTGACAGTGCAGAAATTATGGCCTGCTTACAGTAATGAAAAATTTATAAACTATTTACCGGTATTACTTGGTACTGTAACAAATTGCCTGGTAGAAGAAATATTAAACAGGGGAATATTTCTGGGAGTATTTCTTCAGGAAATGAACGGAAGAAAAGCAAACTTACTGCAGGCCATAATATTTGGTCTGCTCCACTGGCCGTCTTATACCCTGTTACATTACGTGATGAAAATAGCAATTTTCACATTTCTCGGATGGTTCTTCGGGAGAGCAACAATGGAAACAAAGGGGATTATGCCGTCAACAATCATGCATTCAGTCCTCATAGCATGCCTGTATGCTTCTTTGTTTATTTTTCAAATTACAGGTTTCAACTATTTTAGATAAGGAGAGCATTTTTTTGGCGGAATAGAGAAAAACCGAAGTTCACCGGGCCTAAACTATTTTAGACAAGGAGAGAATTATATGAGTAAAGATTTAAAACATATAGAATTTACAGTAGAAAAGGATGTGGCAAAAATTACCCTTAACAGGCCACCTCTGAATGTAATGAATATAGAAATGCTCAATGAGATAGGTACAACATTAAAATCGATACAGGATATGGCAGATATAAAAATTCTGGTAATAAATGCAACAGGTAAAGCTTTTTCTGCAGGTCTGGATATAAAGGATCATTCAGCTGATAAAATAGAAAAACTCATATCTGTATTTAACAGAGTATTTTATCTGTTGAACAGTTTTAAGATTCCTACTATGTCCATAGTTCAGGGAGAAGGCGCTTTCGGAGGAGGATGCGAACTGGCAACATTCTGTGATATAGTAATTGCTACGGAAGAGGCAAAATTTGTTCAGCCAGAGTTAAAGGTAGGTGTAATACCTCCCATAGCGGTTATTACCTATCAAAAAAAGATAGGCAAACATGGAGCCTATGAAATGTTGCTTACAGGAAAAGAGCATAAAGCCACACAGGCAGCCAGAATAGGTCTCATAACTAAAGCTGTCACTGATGATAAACTGGAAACAGAAGTGACCAGAATAATAAAACGTATCACGTCAAACAGCGGAATAGTGCTGAAGATGACCAAACAGGCTATGATAAAAACTGCTGATATGAATTTTGACGATGCAATTAAAGAAGTGGAAAAGCTCTATTTAAAATCTTTAATGAAAACTCAGGATGCAAGAGAAGGACTCAACGCTTTTCTGGAAAAAAGAAAACCTGTGTGGAAGAATAAATAAAAGAAGGTTTTAAAAAGTACAACAAAAATACGGGGTACCATTCAGGTATAAGAATAAACGAAAATATTATATTACTCCGAAATAAATTATTTAGATAAACTATTCTACCAGGTTTTTATCTAAAGCTTTATTTTACGCCATTCAAAATGAAAATTCCTATACCTTTAAAATTATAAAAAATACTCTTCAGTTAAACTTAATCTATTCTTGCGGAGGTTCAAATTTTATTAAGAAAGGATTAGATTCAACAGGTATTTCCACATCTACATCCCTCTTCAAAATAAGTTTTGTTGCTTTTGGTCTTCCAATAGTTGTATTAAGTACCTGAGATAGTTCATACATATCGATTTCAGGATACTTTAATATCAAATCCTCAAGAATCTGGTTATAACTTTGAGATTTATTAACATAGAGATCCAGTATTTCACTTTTGAGTGTTTCTTGCTTTAACTTATCCATAATTTATATCCTCTCTCAACTTTTTCAAAGAAATTATTCCCTCCTTCTATTATTATAGAAAAATCCAGACATAAAAGCAACATAATTTTAAGATAAAAATTATAATTAATAACGTCGTAGTCACATTTAACAAAAAAACAATTAGCTGTTAGCAATTAGCTATCAGTTTTTAGTTTTCAGTTAATAATTAAAGCTAATAGCTAACAGCTAATTGCTAATAAAAATTAATGAAGAAGGATAAACTCCTTCTCCATAACAAACTCAATGTAAACCACAATTAGCCAGCCACTGCATCTCTTAATGCTTTACCAGGTTGGAAAGTAGCAACTTTACGAGCAGGTATTTCTATCTTATCTCCAGTTCTCGGATTTCTTCCTTCTCTGGCTTTTCTTTCCTTCACGGTGAAACTACCAAAAGGAATTAACTGTACTTTCTCTCCCTTTGCCAAAGCCTCTTTTATAATTTCAAATACAGCATCTACAGCTACAGTAACATCCTTTTTCTTAAGGCTTGTTTTTTCAGTAACTTTCTTGGCAAGTTCTGTTTTGGTCAAAATTAACACCTCCTTTCATTTATATCTTTTCATCTCAAGTTACAACTCAAGATTTATCAACGTTTTAACCGTTAAGTTTAAAATTACCTTGCATATTCACCATTTTTTTTAAAAGTCCTTCTAAAAACCTGAAAAAATCTGGATTTTTAGAAAAAATTATTTAATTTATGAGGTGCACCGGTAATTAATTCAAATCCATGATCTGTCACCAGAACTGTATCTTCAATTCTGACTCCGCCCCAGCCGGTGAAATAAAGGCCCGGTTCGATAGTAACAACCATACCTGCTTCTAATTTTTGATTATTTGTGGAATTAAGTCCCGGACTTTCGTGTACCATTAAACCCACACCATGACCGACACTGTGCCCGAATTCTTCTCTGTATCCTTCAGCGGCAAACATGTCTCTTGCCACCCTGTCAACTTCTTTACATTCAATACCGGAGGCTACTGTATTCATTGCAGCTTTCTGAGCTTTTTCCACGAGATTATAAATAGCCGTCTGTCTCTCATCTGCTTCTCCTATCAGAACAGTTCTGGTGCAATCAGAACAATAACCGTTATAGGTAGCTCCGTAATCAATGATAACCAGTTCTCCTTCTTTTATAATTTCATCGGATGTTTTTGCATGAGGCATTGCTCCCCTTGTCCCGGAAGCAATTATTATTTCAAAGCTCTCTTTAAATCCTCCGAGTGTCTGTATAAAATAATTAAGATGGGCTCTTATTTCACTTTCTCTGACACCCGGTTTGAGATATTTCATCGTATTATTAAAAGCTTCATCTGCAATAGATGAAGCTTTTTTAAGGCAATTTATTTCATCCTGATTTTTTATTTCCCTCAGATGTTCCACAAGTTTCCTGGTAGGTACAATATTTATAGACGATAGTTTTTTTGCCATATCTTCATAAAAAGAATATATGACTGTATCGGCTTCAAAACCGAGAGATTTTATACCTAACTGTCCTATGGCAGTAACAAGACAATCTAAAGGTTTAATCTCTTTACCTGGGAATTTAATTACCGTAAAATCTTTTGCCTCATTCTGAGCCCTCTCAAGATATGTAAAGTCAGTAAACAACATGGCATCATTTCTGGTAATTAAAAGCCATCCCCCGTCTCCGCTGTATCCGCTCAGGTACCTCCTGTTAACGCCCGTTGTTACAAGAAAGGCATCTATCTTCAATTCGTCAAATTTATTTCTTAATTTTGTTAATTTCATTTTATCCTCCGCTTTATCAGTGATCAGTTACCAGTTATCAGTTACCAGTTATTCTACTATAATTACTTCACTGGTCACTGGTCACTGGTCACTGGTCACTGTACCAAGTCCTACAAGTTCCTTTAACTTCCTTACTTCATTTGGGCCGAGATATCTCCAGGCACCGGGTTTTAAACTTCCCAGTCTGAGAGTTCCTATCTGAACGCGCCGTAATTCTACGACTCTATACCCCAGTGAAGTGCACATTCGTCTGACCTGTCTCTTTTTTCCTTCATATATCTCAATTTCAAATATTGTTTCTTTACCTTTTGCTTTTACCAGTTTTACCCTGGCCGGTGCTGTAAGTCCGTCTGATAATTCAACACCGTTTCTGAGTTTTTCGAGTTTTTTGGGAGAAAAACCGCCGTAAAGTTTTACAATATAAACTTTACCGATTTTATATTTCGGATGAATTAATCTGAAAGAAAAATCTCCGTCATTGGTTAATATTAAAAGACCTTCCGTGTTATAGTCCAGTCTTCCTACAGGATAGACTCTTGCTTCCGTATCAGGAAGCAGGTCTAAAACAGTCGGTCTTTTTTGCGGGTCAAATGATGTTGTAACATAACCTTTAGGTTTATTTATTATGAGATAAACCTTTTCTTCAGGGTTAATGATTACTCCGTCAAAAGAAACTCTGTCTCTGTCAGGATCAATCTTAATACCCTGTTTTGTAACAGGTCTGTCATTTACCTTTATTCTGCCGGTTTCAATTAAATTCTCTGCTTCTCTCCTGGAAGAGATACCGCAGTGAGCAAGAAATCTGTTAAGTCTAATCATAATTTTTAAAAATTTCCAAAAATAATTTAATTTTTCAATTCAGTATAAATTATACCTTTTTACATTGGCGAGAATTATACAAGGGGTTCCTGTGAACCCCTTGTATTTTATTCTTAAAAAAAATCATAGTTTCCTGGAAATATTATTCCCCTTCCTCATCATTATCTTCAGATACATTTTTCTTATCCGGATTATCCTGCCAGGTCTGGAAAGCAATTTTTACAGGTTTTGTCGGAGAGATAGTGGTAATTGCATGTTTATAAACCATCTGTATTTTGCCTTCATTTTCTAAAAATACGGTAAAATTATCGTATCCCTTTACCATACCTTTTAATTGAAAACCGTTAACAAGATATATAACAACACCAATTCTTTCTCTCTTTATCTGCTGCAGAAAATTATCCTGACAATTATTCTTTGCCATCTATTTATACTGGCTCTAAAGACCAGATTAGAGGTTACTATAACCCGGTCTTCCTGGCACAATCTCCTTCCTTCCTTGATATTACTTGGTTTTTTAAATATATTCGTTAAAATCCTTTATTTTCCTGCTAATAAGATATTATTTTATTGTTATCATGGATATTTTAGAGGGTGTCTGAAAAGCCATTTGACACTAAATTGGGAGATGTCGGGATTTGGGGGCGTTTTGGAAGAGCATATATAGGCTTTTCCCTGTTATTCTGATGAGTCTCCATAGGAACTAAACCAACCGTCTTGAGTTAGTGGATTTAGTTCTTAAAATTTCATGCCTCTTTTATGATATTTATTTGAACCTATGCCATTCAGTCGAATTTGGCTTAAACCTCGATTTTATACCATAAAAAATGAAAATTCCTATACACTCAAATTAAAATTAAGTTTTGGGTTTTAAACTTCCTGACCCAACACCCACCCTCCATAACCCATAACCCTTAAAACCAGATTTTACGCCATAAAAAATGAAAATTCCTATACATTTAAAATACCTTTTACTGTGAAACAAAAATTATTTGACTACATCCAGGTATAGAAAACTGCTGTATAAATTCTCCATTATTATCTGGAGAATATTTTTTTATTACGGTCTGATACGACTCATCATATGAGGTTTTATAAACATAACCATTCTGATCTACTCCAAGATGTACGCCGTGTCGGCCTCCTGTGTCTCCTCTTGCAAAGCTTGTCAAAAATTTTTCATCTACTAAATCGAATTTTTGGATCTCATTTTCAGGGTAAAAACAGGCAATGTAAATATATTTACGAATTTTATCTACAATAATGGCATCGCCATACGCTCCGTCATTAAGGTACCAATTTTTTATTATGTTTCCATTATTATCAAATTTTACCAGGCAATTGCCTGAATACAATACATATATATTATCACCACTTAGAACAAATTCACAATCTATGCCATTTGGCTGAAACATTCCTTCTTCTTCGCTCTTAAAACTGTTTAACAACGTTCCATTAGAGTCATATTTTCGAATTTCATTATCAGGATTTACAGAAACATAAACATTATCTTTTGAATCCACACATATATCGCTGACATTACCGTTATATAATATATTTACATAGTTACCATTACTATCAAATTTTTTAACAGTGCTCTTCATAATTTCTGCTATATAAAAATTTCCTGAAGAGTCTATAGCCAGACTGGAAGGATAACGTAGTTGATTGGGATCATCCCCGATATCTATAAAAGCAGCCAACTGATTCCCATTGCTATCATATTTTCTAAGAACTTTTTCTTTACCTGGTATAAGATCGGGAGACACACATGTCCAGAAGTAAAAACCACTATCTAATAAATCTACATCACAGGTTCTAGAGATATCTGTATCCTGTCCATCTAATCCTACTAAAGTAGCTTTAATCATTGCTTTTACAGGTTTTTTATCTGCTTTAACCATTGCTGTGCAATTTCCATTCGGATCGGTAGTTAATTCCGGATCTACATGAATATCAGCAGGAGTTACAATCACATTATCTGTTCCTGTATATGTAACACTTTCTACTGTGAATTTTACTTTTCTATTACCCTGAGGTATAGGAGAAGGGACGCGGTTAAGAGTTTCTGCAGGAGCTGCAGAGTCAAGAGCATTTAAAGGGTCAGACGTTTGAATTTTAGCTGTAGCAGGAGTTTCTGTGGGAGATTGATAGTCAAAATCAACAGAAAGATTGGCTGTAATAAAAGCGTCACAAAGGTTTATTTCATCCCCTACAGCATATCTTACATTCTCCTCTATATTATCATAACCAAGATCTATTGAAGGAGCCTTATTATCTTTTCCAGGTTGTATCTGAAATGTTGTATAGTTATGGCTTATATAAATCTTATACTCATCCCCGAAAATAGACCCATATGCGTCTGCTCTAACTACAACCTTTATAGCAGGAATATGCTCAATTACTGCTTTCTGTTCTCCTCCCAGCGGATTAACGTTTTCAAAAACATATAAGCCCAGAGGGGTTTTATTTTTTGTATAATCTTTGTCATCTATATAAGTATCTGCCTCATATACATTGACTATAATTTTATCTGTTGCCATAGGAGCCGAAGCAATAAGATTTTTCTCATCCTTGCTGGAACTCGTAATAAGTTCATTAGAAGCAGTTTGTTTCTGCGGCCATACAACTGTAATAGTTAAAGAACCGTATCCTGATGGTTGGACGGTCGGCGTGGAAACAGTTGTCACTTGAGTTATTCCATCATTTCCTCCGCCGCAGCCGATTAAAATGGTAATGACAACGATAGCTATTAAGAAAAGTGATAAGAAAATTTGCTTTTTCATTTATATTCCTCCTTAATTATTAAGATCCTGATTGGGGAGCATATTTTTGAATAATATCTGACGTTCTGTCACATTGTTCGTCTCCTCATAGCTTTGATAAGAGATGAATACCAGCTTTTATTTTCCGTATCGGACCGAGTCATAGGAGAAAGCCAGGGACAGGTGTAAATAATATATTTCCAGGTGCAGAAAATAGTAATGAGAAATTGAGTAAACAAGAAAAAGGTATTTACTGTTATAACTGAAAAGTAAAGTAGAAAGGCTCCCATGTTGACGGAAGTATTCATTCCTATTAAAAAAATATTATGTATTTTGGGAATAATCGCAGGCATAACAATAGCATATGAGGCACCCAGCTCCATGTCGTTACCCTTAAAAGGCCATTGATATAATGTAGATAGTAAAAACCATATTAACCTAATAATAGGGTGCGTATTATCTAGAAGCTCAAAAGGTATATAATCAGTTCCAAATAATATACACATAAAAATTATAGAAAAAATGAAATAAATAAGAAAAGAACAAAAAACTATTAAAATAAGAAGATTCTTTCTGTTTTTATACTTATGTTTTTTTATTCCATATGAAATAGCTATAGCTAAGATTAAACCAAAAAAGATATTACAAAAGATATACAGTAATATCATATAATAGTCCAGATAACGTACACGAAATATATAGTAATCGTATAATCGGAAGATATTTGCTAATATAAATCCACATGTGATAGATACTAAAATCCCGGGAATAATGGAAAGAAAATGAGGTAAATTCTCTTTAAATTCATCTATCGATAATTTATTTGATTTTAATAAATTATTTATTTCCATTCTGCCATACTTTACCTTTCGGATTATCTTTGTGAACTGTAACTGATACATCACCGGGTAAATAAGTGTGATCATTCTGATTAGAAGTTCCTGTATCTATGTGGAGCGTTTTTGCCAAAAAGTAATCGTTCATCATAGCATCATGTGCCTCTCTAACATTTAATGGTGGATCATCCAACATATGTGAAAAAAAAGAATATGAGAATAGCTGGGCTAGATTTGGGAACGTATTTTTCGTATAACCCAGAAAAACCTGAGCATCTGGTGCAAATGCATAATTGAACTTACTGGCCTCCCCGGTATGAAACATCATGCTCTCACAACCATTTATACATACAATGGAACCACTGAAGTTCTGGTTCGGACAAACATTAACAAAAAAATCTTCCAGCAAAAAAATTTGTTCATAATACCATTGTGTCTGATCTGACGGAGCATATGGAGCAAACTGACGCCATTCACGTTTATAATAATCCGGATTCGTATGGAGTATAAAACCTTGTATCTCAGGGTCATTTGCATAAACCGGACAGGCCATGATGCCATTCCGACTGGCATGCCCATAGACGTAAATTACCCCATATTTATCTATATCCAGAAAGTCATTCGGTCTTGGAACGTTATTGCGTTCCTTATCTTCTATACCACAGGTCAGGTGGCCTCTCCACACCTTATCGTAGGTAGTAGGAGGATAATAGTAAAGTTTCCCTGCTGTATGTAAACACTTGACGTGTGAAGTACCATATCTACTCTCAAACTTTCCTCTAATAGTAGAAAACATATCAAAACTATTTGTAGGATCTTGTAATGCAGCAGGTCCCAACATTATTACATCTTCATTTTTAACTGTCAGAGCATCAGAAGCAACAATACACCCGGGTGTAGAATCTTTATTTCCATCACTTGAAGACATGTTTCTGTTGCCTGTTGAAGTATCTTCTTTTAAATAGTCATCATTACTATCTAAGCATATTTGTACACCACTTTTAAAACGCAATTTTAAGTTATAAGGCTCATATTCATCTACTCTGGCTTCCTCTATGGCGTCTGATATATCAGAAGGAGGAGGGTTCCCCGGCAATCGACCACTTATCCAATCAGCCGTTTTTTGTGTACCCTGTGCTTTCCCTAGTTCTTCCTCCCATGCTATTTTTTGGTCCAGTATTGTTAAGGAAATATAATCATAGTATTGATCTGTTGGAGGCAGAACTCCGAAATTTAAATCGGTCACATCACCATTTAAAAAATCTATTACTCTCTGTTCTCTATGCCTTACAGTTTTTCCCCCTTCAATTGTCCACCACGTCGCTTTAACTGTTACTCCGTGAGATTTAAACACGCGGGGCAAAGTATAATTTCCTGAAGAAGCGTCTAACTTACAAAAGCCTTTCGGCCCATAAGCTTTTACAAACCCCTTCACAAGAGTGGCTCCATTGCCGACATACATATGACCTGATATACTGAGAGTTGACTTCACAATCTCTATTGGTATTTCAACTTTAAGGCCATTATTGGTTTTAGCAGTTATCGTGGTATCAACGGGAGTAGCCAGACCAGGCTTAATATACACACAGCCATACGCCACCTCATATTTACGCGCACCGAACAGACATAAATATACGGGAGGACATACAACCCCTATGGAAGAATTATTCAGAGCAAATTTCAAGCCTGCTGATTTCAGGTTGATGCCAGGCTCTGAATAAACCTTGAATATTATAATCTCTCCCGGGAAGGCAAATATCTTCTCAGGGCAGGATTTAATCACTGCTGCACTTATGGCATCACTGGAATTTATATTACCTGACGAAGGAAGTGTTTCCACTTCAGCATAATTATCTTATCCCAATGCCACTTCCAGTTTTACTGTGCTATCTGTAGCTCCTGTCAGTACAGTATTGTCAAAATGCCCGTCAGAGCCTACAGATATAGCGGTATCACTATAAACAGAGCAAACCTGTGCCTGTGCATTATACTCAGGTAGTGGCTTACTCTCTGAAAGGGTTTCGCTTAATTGAGCATAAAGCTCCTGCACGTCAGACGTTGCCCAGTCTTCCGGGTAATCCTCTTTCAGACTATTTGCCATCTGTGTTACAAAAGGCTCATTCCCTGAAGAATCAGCCTGGCAGGCAGGGACATCCAGCACGTTTATACAGAAAACTGAGTCCCCGTCTTCTGTTACGGTATTATAGCTATAAATATATCCCTGAATCGGTTTTTGAATCAAAACAGGTGTTGGTGTGGAATTAACAACGGAAGGATTGGAATCTATATTGGAATTTGTATTTGTACCCGGCAGAGTGCCATTATTCTCTCCTCCACCACAACTAACAAAAATACATCCAATTAATAGAACAAAAATAAGAGAAGAGTAAACAATTGCTATTTTTTTCATAAAAAGATACCTCCCTGAAAGGAAACATATGGAATTAAAAAAATTCTTTATAAGAAATAGCAATTCTATTTAATAAAGGTGAAATCCTTCCAATATCAAAAAAAAAAAAAACGATTAGTCTATCATGCTTAGTATCTATAAAAATGTTTATTGATAATAAATATTACTTTTTCAAAAAGGCCTGTGTTATAAAGGATTATAATTTTTAGCATCGAAAAAAATTCTTTAAAAAATTTCTTTTTCTCAATAAATAATTTTCCTATAAAATTACTCTGCTATTTTAGAGTTCACTCTGGCCATTTAAACTAAATTCAAGGTAGAAATGGCAGGCTAATTCCTGTAAAAGTGGAAAGCAGCCATTTTTTCTAAATCAAAATAATAACGGAAGACCATCTATGCTTCTAATAATTTCTTTAACCATATCTTCCTTTGAAATACCCTGTTCAGGCTCGAACCAGACAATGT
>DAIOEN010000024.1:0-49690 GCA_036746235.1 Vulcanimicrobiota bacterium
CAGTTATCAGTTATCAGTTATCAGTTATCAGTTATCAGTTATCAGTTATCAGTTACAAATTACCAGTTGTATTAACCATTTACAGTAGCTGGTCACTGGTCACTGCTCACTGTTCTGTTCCCCGCTCTCTTACCTTAAAAAATTATCAGGATCACCTGCTTTTTCTTTTGCAACTTCAAAAGACACTTTTCCGCTCAGAACAAGCTCTTTAAGAGCCTGATCCATAAGTTGCATGCCCTGTTCTCTGCCGCTTAATATCTGGGATTCCATAAGAGATATCTTACCTTCTCTTATGAGTGAAGATATACCGGTAGATTCAAGCATAATCTCCATAGCACATACCCTTCCTCTCGTATCTGACCTTCTTAAAAGATGCTGTGAAAGAACAGCTTTAAGCGATGTGGAAAGCATAGAGCGTATCTGGGTCTGTTTCTCCGGAGGGAAAACATCTATTACCCTGTCAACCGTTTTGGCGGCACTGTTTGTATGAAGTGTGGCAAAAACAAGGATACCCATATCTGCTGCAGTTACTGCAAGTGATATGGTTTCAATATCTCTCATTTCTCCGATAAGTATTATATCAGGGTCTTCTCTCATGGCAGCTCTCAGAGCTTCGGAAAAAGACCTGGCATGAATGCCTACCTGACGGTGAACAATAAGACATTTATCACTCGTATGGACAAATTCAAGAGGGTCTTCTATCGTTATAATCTTGGCACTTCTATTTCTGTTTGCATAATTTATTATAGAAGCGAGAGTAGTAGATTTACCGCTTCCCGTAGGTCCTGTTACAAGTATAAGGCCCTGTCTGTAGTGACAGAATCTCTTGGTAACAGCAGGAAGTTCCAGGTCATCAATTGTGGGCATATCCAGAGGTATCTGTCTGAATACCGCTCCTACTCCGTTGTTCTGTTTCAAAATATTTATTCTGAATCTTGCAATATCTTTTGCTTCATAGGAACCATCCAGGTCTCCCATTTCCTCAAACTTTGCAATCTCATCTTTTGAAATAGACTGATAAACAAGTGCTTTTGCCTGTTCAGAAGTAAGAGGAGGGAGGTCTGTCGGGATTATCTCACCGTAAAGCCGAAATACAGGAGGATATTCAGGGAGTATATGAAGGTCAGAGATTTCCTCTGTTATCATAATATCAAATAAATCGGTAATGGTATATCTGCCGGTAAGACCTGTCTCTATAATCTCAGGCAGAACATAAGTCTCTTCTTTCGGAACTTCTTTTACCGGTGTCTTTACCTGTACCTCTTTTACAGGTTCTTCTTTAGTCCTAATCATTCGTCCTAACAAAACAATTACATCCTTTCCTTAATAAAATCAAGCAAAAGCAGCTTTATCTATTGCGGCTCCCATGGCCAGATCTCTTGTAATTAAACCATCAGCATAAAGCTGTTTAAGAGAAACATCCATAGATTGCATTCCAAGATGTCTACTTGTCTGCATAAGTGAGCCTATTTGATAAATCTTTCTCTCTCTTATTATATTGGCCAGAGGTCTGCAGCCAATAAGAAGTTCAACTGCTGCAACTCTTCCCGATTTATCTTTTTTAGGAAGTAATTGCTGTGATATAACACCTCTCAGAGATTCTGCCAGCATAAATCTTATCTGTGCCTGCTGGGTATGGTGAAAGGAATCTATTATTCTGTCTATTGTTCTTGCAGCATCTGTTGTAGGAAGGGTGCTTAAAACCAGATGTCCCGTTTCTGCAGCAGTCATTGCCTGCTGAATAACCTCCGGGTCTCTGAGTTCCCCTATCATAATGACATCAGGATCTTCTCTCAGCACATATTTAAGGGCTGTCTGATAACTTTCGGAATGTTTTCCAATTTCCCTCTGTCTTATAATACTTTTTTTCGGAAGGTGGATATATTCAATAGGGTCTTCTACTGTAACAATATGACATCTTTTAGTCATATTTATTTCATTTACAAGGGCACCGAGTGTCGTAGTTTTCCCGCACCCTGAAGGACCTGTCACAAGAATGAGTCCCTGTTGAAAATTAAGTAATTTACCTATATCAGCAGGTAAACCAAGGTCTTTTATAGAGGGGCATGTATATCCAATTCCTCTAAAATTGGCATCCCATCCCTGTTTTTGCTGGTAAACATTTGCCCTGAAACGGTAAGGTTTTCCATCTTTATCTACCTGATAAGATAAGTCTATATTGGTAAGTCGCTTAAATTCTTCCAGCTGTCTGGCAGTAAGGAATTCCTGAATCAGTTTCCTGCTCTCCTGAGATGTAATAAGAGCTTCACCTTTTAACTTGCTCAATTCTCCGTGAAGTCTTACTATAGGAGGAGAACCTGCAGATATATGGAGGTCAGAAGCTCCTATCTCAATAGCTTTCAATAAAAGTTGCTCTACTCTGGTCATATTTAACCCCGCTTTACAAGTTAAAATATTTTATTAAAAATGTGTATTTCGAGAATTATAACACTTTGCACATAAGGAGTCAATTCGCAATGGCGTGACGCTTAACGCGTAACGGGTTTATGTTCCTGCACATCACGCATTACGCTTTACTCATTACAGGCTTATTACTTAGTACCGCACCAGGTAAATTAGTAACCATTTTATCAGCTTCTCCCTGACAGGCTCTTACGAAGAAAAATAATTTGCCTTATTTACTTTGTTTTACAGACAATAAATTAACCCTTATTTAATTTTTAATTCTATAGAAAAAACTAATTTTTCTTCTCCAGAGCCTGCCAGGCAGAAGCTTTTTACGGATACCCTTTTACCTGTTACGGTAATTAGAATAGTTATGAAATACACTATAGTTTCCTCTGAATAATTTTACATTGCAAATTTTTATCGGATAAACTATAATTCTCTTTTCAGAGATATAAAATAACATTCCATATAATAACCGCTTTATATCAGAGGAAATCTCCGCATCATGCGTTACGACTCTAAAAAGGAGGAACTATGGAGAAAAATACAAAAAAAATTCTGGAACTTCTAAAAAAAACATATCCGGAAGCAACGACAGAACTGAAACATGAAAACCCTCTGGAACTTCTTGTTGCAACTATACTGTCTGCTCAGTGTACAGACGAAAGGGTAAATAAGGTTACACCTGTGCTCTTTAAAAAGTACAGAACAGCAGAGGATTTTGCCGGTTCTGATATAGAAGAACTTAAATCAATCATAAAATCTACAGGTTTTTTCAATCAAAAAGCAAAATTCATAAAAGAAATGGCAAAGAAGTTAGTTAAAGATTTTAATTCTTCTGTCCCTGATAACATAGAAAAACTGATAACTCTCCCCGGTGTGGCAAGAAAGACTGCCAATGTTGTCCTTGGATATGGTTTCGGGAAAACAGAAGGAGTCGTTGTAGATACTCATGTTAAAAGACTTTCTGCAAGACTCGGTTTTACAAAAGAAAAAAATCAGGACAAAATCGAAAAGGCTCTTATGAATATATTTCCCAGAGATGAATGGATTTTTATTTCCCAGGCTCTGGTCTGGCATGGCAGAAGCTTATGTAAGGCAAGAAAACCTGCCTGTGAGAAATGTCCGTTATATGAAGTCTGTCCTTCAGGTAAGGAATTTTATAATAAAGGAGAGGGTGAAAACAGTGAACAGTGAACAGTGAACAGTGAGCAGTAATACTACTACTCACCACTCACTACTCACCACTCACAGACAAAATGATTAAAGACAAAAAAATCGCTATTATAGGCAGCGGAACAATGGGTAAAATTATTATATCAGGTCTTCTTTCATCAGGGACTTCTGTTCCAGAAAATCTTATAGCTGCTGATAAAATGAAAGAAACACTGAAAAAAATAAGTGAAGAATATTCTATAGAAACAACAGGGGATAATGTAAAAGCATGTACCGGTGCGAATATTATATTGCTGGCAGTAAAACCACAGGATATAGCCAGGGTAATTGATACAATAAAAGATAAAATCACTGAAAAAACAGTTATTATCTCAATTGCAGCAGGGGTAAGTACAAACTTCATAGAAGGTATCCTCTCAGGGCATAATCCTGTAATAAGAGCAATGCCAAATACTGCATGCCAGGTCAGAAACGGTATGATTGTTGTATGCAGAGGAACATATGCGATAAACGGACATATAAACATTGCAATGGACATTTTTTCACCTCTCGGCAAATGTATAGAACTGGATGAAAAACATATGGATGCAGTTACAGGACTGTCTGCAAGCGGGCCTGCCTTTATTTATTTAATCATAGAAGCTCTTGCAGACGGAGGAGTAATGATGGGACTGCCCAGGAAAGTAGCACAGGACCTTGTAATACATACAGTTCTCGGTTCTGCTCATATGATAAAGGAAACAGAAAGACATCCTGCATCTCTGAAAGATGATGTAACCACACCTGCCGGATGCACTATTTCAGGCATACTGGCACTGGAAGACGGCAAAATAAGATCGGTCCTTGCAAGGGCAGTACAGATTGCTGCAATAAGAGCAGGAGAACTTGGTAAGTAAAATTATAAAAATAAATAAAAAAAAGGCCTTTACTTTTTTCCATTTTGTAGTGATTATATAAATATAATAACGACAGCAAAATATTTTTGTTAAGATTTATTAAAGAAAGGAATGATATTAATGGGTGGAGCAATAGCTGGTGCAGTAGGCGGAGGTTTAATGAAAGGTATAGCAGGTAAAGCTTTAGGCGGAATAATGGGAGGAGACGAAGGCGGAGGACCTCTCGGAATGATAAAGGGACTTTTAGAGAAGGTAACAGGCGGAGGTGCTCAGGCAGGCGGAGCTCCCGGAGGCGGAGAAGGCGGACCAAATCCTGCTGAAATTCTTGGCAGTCTTGTAGGCGGAGACTAATTTTTCATTTTCCGTTAAATAAAATATAAAAGGGGCCTTACGGCCCCTTTTATATTTTATTTTAATTCTTTGAAAAGTTTTTCTTTAACCTCTTTCGAATATGATAGAACATCTCTGTGAATAGAATTTCCATGACTATCCATAGTTACTATTACGGGAAAATCTACAACATCAATATGCCAGAATGCTTCAGGCACACCGAATTCTTCAAGTTTATAAACTCCCAGGACTTTTTTTACACTTTTCGCAAGGACAACAGCCACACCACCTACGGCATGAAAATAAACTGCTCCGTATTTTCCGCATGCTTCCAGTGTTTTTTTCCCCATTCCGCCTTTTCCTATAATACCTTTTACCTTATAATTTTTAATAACATCTGCTTCATAGGGTTCATCACGGATAGATGTAGTGGGACCTGCTGCGACAAAAGACCATCCGACCTTATCTTTTTTCACTACAGGACCACAGTGGTAAATAACAGTATTTTCCAGGACAGGAGCAAGGTCTTCCTGAAATTTTTCGAGTAAATAGGTATGGGCGGCATCTCTGCCTGTAACCATTTTACCGGAGAGATAAACCTCATCACCGGTTTTCAGTTTTCTGATTTCTTCTTCAGACACAGGAAGGTTGAGTCTAATCATAGGAAACCTCCTCTCTCTTTATAATCATAGTATGTCTTCTGCATGCCCAGCACATATATGATATAGATACGAGATAACAGGCAGGAAGTCTGTGTAAAGCTCCTGCCTTTATGCCTAAAACAGTAGTTTTGCCTCCCAGTCCCATGGGACCGATCTGTAGAGAATTCAATTTTTCATAAAGGTCTTCCTCAAGTTCCCTGAGGGCCGGCTCAGGGTTAACATCATCCAGTTTTCGAAAAAGCATTTCTTTAGATATTTTATAACCGCTGTCGCGGTTACCGCCGATACAGAGACCTATAATGCCGGGAGCACATCCTTCTCCCTGTGCGCGGACTACTGCATCAATGACACATTTCTTTACTCCTGCCATGTTTCTTCCTGCTCCCAGGTCATCATCGGGAAGTTTATACTGAATACCGCAGTTTTCACTTCCTCCACCTTTAAGTAACAGTTTTACTTCCACATAATTCCTGTCCCACTGATGAAAATTTATCCACGGCGCTCCGGCACCTGTATTATTACCGGAATTTTTTCCTGTAATGGCATGGACTGCATTGGGTCTGAGAATTGATTTTTCCGTTACAATTTCTGTGGCTTTTAAAACCGGGCCGGTAAAATCCTGTTCTTTATAAAGGGAAGGAGGATAATTTATATAAAATACGAGGGCACCAGTGTCCTGACATATGGGAAGTTTTTCTTCTCTGGCCATAGAGACATTCTGAAGGATTGTTTTCAAAGTGGCTTTAGCAGGAGAACCATCTGCTTCCAGTTCCGTCTGCTTTTTTAATTTATCTTCCACATCGAAGGGAAGATCTGTAGAAGTTCTTATAATAAGTTCTACAAAAGAATCTGTAAGATCCATAAATACACCTCCCTTTTAGTTACGTGACGCGTGACGCGTGACGGGTAATATTACCGCATTACGCATTACGCATCACGTATTACAATTTAATAAGTTTTAAGCGTTCCTATAGCTTCTTCAACAGCATGAAGAATTCCTCTGGTTTTTACAAGTTCTGTCATTTTATTATGATCACTGTAAAGAGGTCTGTCTTCATCAAGATGTTCTACATGTTTTCTGATAAAATCTCTTGCTGCCTGTGTGCCTTTACCGACTTTATAATCTCTGAAATCCAGTGCCTGGGCTGCAGCCATAAATTCAATACCGAGAATACCGTAGGCATTGTCGATAATCTGCCTTGTCTTAAGGGCAGTATTCATACCCATACTTACAAAATCTTCCTGATCTGCTGCAGCAGGTATTGATTGAATACATGCAGGCATTGACAGGATACGCTGTTCTACAATCATCATATCTGCAGTATACTGGCTGAGCATCATGCCGGAAAACATACCGGCTCCTTTTGTAAGAAACTCCGGTAATCCTACACTCAAGGCCGGGTTAAGGAGTCTGTTAAGACGTCTTTCGGAAAGAACGGAAACCATTGTCACAGAAGCTCCTACCATATCAAGGGGAAGACTTACGGGGCTTCCCTGGAAATTGGCTCCTGTAAGGACTACTTTATCATCAGGAATAAATATGGGGTTATCTCCCACGCCGTTCAGTTCTATTTCAAACTGCTGTCTGGCATAACGGAGATGATCCCTTGCAGCACCTATAACCTGGGGAGTAGATCTCATACTGTATGCATCCTGAACTTTGACTTTTACTTTTCCTAGTAAATCGGAACCTTCAATAACCTTTTTAATATTTTCCGCAGAAGTAATGGCTCCCTGGAAACCACGAAGGCTGTGAAGCCTTACATCATAAGGTTTCATATTTGCTTTAAGAGCTTCAAGTGTCATAGCTGCAGCAATTTCAGCCTGTTTAATCCATCTTTCTATTTCATAGATTTCAATTGAACCCATACCTGTTATAACATTACTGCCGTTTATTGCAGCAAGTCCGTCACGGGCTTTAAGACCCGGAACAGGTATACCGGCCATTTCCATAGCTTTAGCAGAAGGTAATCTTTGATCATTATAAAATATTTCACCTTCACCCATAAGAGTAAGAGCAATCTGGCTCATAGGAGAAAGATCTCCGCAGGCACCTACACTGCCTTTTACACACATCACAGGAGTGAGACCTTTATTGAGCATATCCACATAGGTCTGTACTATCTCAGGTCTGCAGCCGGAACAGCCTCTGGAAAGAACATTAATACGACTTAACATAGCTGCCCTTACATGAGCTTTCGGTGCAGGTTCACCTATACCGGCAGCGTGGTTGTAAATAAGATATCTCTGAAATTTCTGCACCTGTTCATCATTCAGGACTATTTCCGAGAATTCTCCTATACCTGTATTTGTGCCGTACATAATCTCTTTCTGGGCAAGCTTTTCTTCAAGAAAATCACGGCATGTTTTTACCTTTCCCATGGCATCCGGATGAAGTTCTATTTTTTCATTACGGACTGCCACATTATATACATCTTCGATGGTCAAATTTTTACCTGTAATAACAACGGCCATAATATATGTCTCCTTTCAATATTTAGCGTTCAGTCAGTCAGCTTTCAGCGCTTCAGATTTCAAAGATCATTAATGATTGCCATATAAACAAGAGGAGCGACCTGGGATCGCTCCTGTTTCAAAAATTACTCTATTCAGCTGATAGCTGATAGCTGATAGCTGATAGCTCTAAATTACTTTTTCTTTTTGGCTTCCTGCATTTTCTTTGACACTTCATCACCTATTACCTGAATCTTATACAGCATATCTCCTGCTACCATAATAGTATTCAGACCTGATTCCAGATGAGAAACATCTTTATCATCAAGATATTTTTTCAGCTCATCAAGTCCGGCAATGGTATTTTCCATACCGTCTACCAGGCTCTTTTTACTGTCATCAAAAAGCTTTTCTTCTTCTTCAGAAAGATTTTCAGGTTTTACAAGTTTTGGCAGATCTGCCATATTTTTCTTTACAGTTCCTGCAAGCCACTCCACTGTTTTAAGGAATTCGTCTCCTGTTATTTCATCCTTGGAAACAGCCCATGCAGCATCATATACTTTTTTATAGTTCGGTGGGACAAGAAGTTTCGGTAATTCTTCTTCAGGAGGAGGTGCAGCAGGAGTTTCTCCTACTTTAATATCAAGACCTCCGCCAACATCGGGTCCACCGGGAGTTTTACCCATAAATTTTGCCTGCCATTCGGTTTTCTTTGTATCTTCTTCCATAGCTTTATCTATGCCTTCTTTTATGGCAAGCTGTGCTTCATAAATCCTCTTTGAAGCTTCCTGAACATGGTCAAGTCCGCCTTTAAGCAATTCCTCCAGGTTAAGTTCTTCTTCTCCTCCTCCTTCTTCTTCTTCTTCTCCTTCTTTTTCCGGCTTTTTATCAGTAGTGGCAAAATATTCCTTCAGATCATCAAGGCCTTCTCTGAACATTTTAAGGGCTTCCTTTATGAGAGGAAGCTGTTCTTCCATGGCCTTTGTATCAGGTGGCATCTGACTTATTTTTTCTATATTAGAAGAAGTCTCTGCATATAATGATTCTACTACTTCATATCTTCTTAAGACATCAATTTTCTGATAATCTCCTGCAAGAAAACCTCTTCCAATTCTGAGCAATTCATTTACAGGAGGGGAATGAGATAAAATTTCAACAGATTCTTCATCTTTTTTCAGAGCGTCAGAGGCTTCGGTTATTGTATCTATTGCTTTCTTTACTAAATCCAGACCGGCATGTATATGTTCAATATCCTGGTCTTCCAGATAAAGGGAAATATCATCCAGACCTTCTTTTAATTCATCGAAAGCAGCTTTCATTTTTTTACCTTTTTCTGCAAAGACTTCAGTTCTGGGCTGTGTCGGGGCAAGAGCTTCATATGCAACAACAAGGGCTTCATGGACATCATAAAGGACATCTAACTGTCCTTTTAATACCTCTGCTTCTGCTTTACCCTCCTCTACTTCTTTACAAATCTTAATTAATTCATTTACCTGTGGTGAACGAGTAAGTTCTTCTTTAGCCTGTGCAAATTTTTCTCTGAATTCTTTTGGAATCATTCGATCCATAAAACCACCTCTTCCTGAATAGATTAAAAATAATGTAGAGTGATAATTCGTTTTTTTTTAAAAAAATCCTCTTAAAAATCCTTCTTTAAAAAATACTTTTTCTTATCGCGCCGCAGATAATTCTTTTATCAGTATATGGATTAAAAAATGCCATTCTTCAGGCATAAAAAAAGGAGATAAACATAAAGTAGTAACAGGAGAGAAAATATGTTTTGATTTTATTACGTATGTAAATGTATCAGGAGTTATCCATGGTTTCAAATTACCAATTTTCAACTTATGAGTTACCAGTTTCTGCCATAAGTTTATATCTTCCCTGTTTCTTATTCTATAGCCCCTGCATCCTGATAGACCATCAGCAGATGCCTCATTCAGGAAAAAATCCATATCAATATCAAGTATTACGTCTTCCGTAAAAACAGGAAGTTCCGACAGTCTTATTATATGCACGTTAATACCTTCCCACTGACATATTATATGGCCGTTCTGAAGAGAGAAATTCTCTGCACCTTCTATATCAAGAAGAAAAGCACGCTCCATATTCGCAGGAAGTCTGTATTTACAATAATCAGGATCGGGATAAACCCAGAATATTTCCCTTACAAGACCGCAGGAAACAGCATAATGAATAAAAGATGTAAGATTGACGGGGGTTATAAGATTGTTACCATCAGAATAAAAGGAAGCTATATAATTTTTCAATTCATCACTCTCTGTTATATTTTTTAACACTTCAAGGTCTTCCGGTGATATGAGAGTCATATCACTGTGTGCATCAATATGGATTAATATATGAGAAGAAGAAAGGAAACCTTCTTCTCTGGCTTTAAGCCAGTAATAGAGAGACTGATCATGTTCCTGAACACATATACAATTCATATGTCCTGCTTCTTTTGCACAGGGTGATACGGTGTTTCTCCCGAAGAAATTAAGAGGTAATCCCATTTCTTCAATAACTTTCCTGTTCAGAGGTTTTATAAGTTCCTGTACCATAATTTCCCGTGAAGAAAGTCTGAAGGCATGATTGACATTTAATATGGAAGAGCCGGGGTTATACAGAACTTTTAATATGCAGAGCCTGTTTACCATAGCAATATCAAAGGCATGAGCCTTAAAATTCATGTCAATATTATAAGGATCTTCTAGCAGTGCTTCTTCTATCTTATTCTTTTCATTCCAGAAAAACCAGTTTTCTTCCGATATAATCTGTTTGATTTCAGAAGATGAGGAGAAAATTAAATCATCAAGATATTTCTCATCAGATATGAGGAAATCTTTATCGTTGAAACTATCTGTGTGATACTTAAATTTATCGGTCAATGATTCCTCCGGGACAGTGACCAGTGACCAGTGAGCAGTGACCAGTGACATTATTCTTCACTTTTCCCGACTCACTTTTTCACAAAAATCTTTGAGACCTGGCGAGTAAATTCGTAGTACCCATAACACCTATTTTTTTATAAAATTACTGATTTTCTTATAGAGAAAAAAAGTAACAATCGATGTAATAGTACCTTTAAGTATATTAAATGGCAGAGTGCCTGTAAATAAAAAAATCAATGCTCTGTCCATAGATAGAATCTTTCCCAGTTGAGGGAGTATATAAGGAAGAACTGTCAGGATCAGATAATTTGCAGGCAACATAAAGAGAGTCATAGCAATCGTACCTGCTACAAGGCCTGCTATGGCATAGGTCTTACATGGTTTTAAAAAATATATCTTTGTAGATACGAATACCATAATAGATCCTGCAGCGAGATTCATAAGGGGGCCTATAGCAAAAGTCGAGAGTCCTCCGCCGCTCAAGAGATAAAGAAAATTTTTCAATAGAAGAACATATATGCCGGCAGATGTATTTATGGCAAACCCTGCTATTAAAGCAGGTATATCACCGGGATCATATTTAAGCACAGGGAAAGCAGGTATTAAAGGGAATTCTATAGTGTACATCAATAATAAAGAAAGAGAAGAGAAGAGAGACACTACAATAAGAGTTCTTAATTTTACAATACCGCCCGATAAAGAGGGAGATACTATAGTATTTTTTGTTCTTTCAAAAGCATCTACATGTGGTTCCATTTATTACATCCTTTTTTAAAATCGTGACGCGTGATGCGTGATGCGTGATGCGTTTTTCAACCCGTTACCGGTCGCCCCCCTGTTTTCGCCCCTACCCTTCACCTTTCACTCTTCACCCTTCACTTTTCTCATAAATTCTTTTAATATCTCTAAAAGGTCCGGTTTACCTTTTTCCACCAGTTCATATTTTATCCTTACGGCACGTTTATTTATATTTAAAAACCTTCTCAGATCAACAGGGGTTCCAAGCAAAACAAGATCACAGTCTGTTTTGTTTATAGTATTTTCCAGTTCTTTCATCTGTTCTTTTCCGTAGCCCATGGCAGGTAAAATTTTATCAAGATGGCTATAATGTCTGTAGACCTCTTTAATAGAACCTTCCGCACATGGTCTGGGGTCAACTATTTCTTTTGCCTTCAGAATATCTCTTGCCGCAATAAAAGCGGCACCATAGGTCATATTGCCATGGGTAAGAGTTGGTCCGTCTTCCACAACAAGAACCCTGTCATGTTTTAAATTCTTATAATCATCCACTGTAATAGGAGAAAGGCCTTCCATAATTCTGGCGGAAGGATTGGCTTTTTCTATATTTTTTCTTACAAGAAGCACATTTTCTTCTTTTGCAGTATCTACTTTATTTATTATAACAAGATCGGCAGACCTTAAATTTACTTCTCCAGGATAGTAGGACAGTTCATTTCCAGGTCTGTGAGGGTCTACAAGGACAATGGAAAAATCCGGTTTATAAAAGGAAAAATCATTATTTCCACCGTCCCAGATAATTACATCTGCTTCTTTCTGAGCTTCTTCAAGGATTTTTCCGTAATCGACACCTGCATAAACTATAATGCCTTCTTCTATATGAGGAGCATATTCTTCTCTCTCTTCAATTGTACATTCATATTTATCCAGGTCGTCAAGTGTGGCAAATCTCTGCCATATCTGCTTACTTAAATCACCGTAAGGCATGGGGTGCCTTATAGCCACTACCCTGTAACCAAGTCCTTTGAGCACTTTACAGACTTTTCTCGTAGTCTGGCTTTTTCCCACACCTGTTCGAACGGCACATACACTTATAATCGGAACAGAGGCCTTTATCATTGTATGACATGGGCCCATAAGTCTGAAATCTGCACCACAGGCAAGGACAGTCGATGCTTTATGCATAAGATCTTTATGTGCTATATCACTGTAAGAGAATATAACCTGATCTATATGATGTTCTTTTATTAATTTTTCCAGTTCTTCTTCAGGGTAAATAGTTATACCTTCGGGATAAAGAGACCCTGCCAGGACGGGAGGGTATTTTCTGTCATCTATATTTGGAATCTGGGCTGCCGTAAATGCAATAACATCATAGGAAGCATTATTTCTGAAATATACATTAAAATTATGGAAATCTCTTCCTGCTGCACCCATAATAATCACTTTTATCTTTTTCATAACCATCCTCCGATAAAACACATAAAAAATTCCGGCACAGACTATATTCTCTGATGTCCGGCCAAATCCTTCTTTCATAAAGAGAAGAGAAGGTTTTCTCAATGGGAAGAAGAATTATTAAATCGTGACGCGTGACGCGTAATGCGTAACACGGTTACAGATTATCAGTAAATATTTTAGCTAATATTAAGTTTTATTGATGTGAGACTCATCACAGAATGGAAAAATGAAGGGTGTGAAAGGTGAAGAGTGAAGGGTGAAGGGTGAATGGGTAAAGAGTGAGTAGGGGCGTTTAATTAAACGCCCCATGTGCATCAACCTAAGTTTTAGACCTGAGCATTATAGGCCTTTACACCCCTCACCCTAAATCCCTCTCCCGGTGGGAGAGGGACTTTAAATACATTAACTTTTCTCCTCTCCCCTTCTCCCGATGGGAGAAGGGGCCGGGGGATGAGGGGAATTTTCAAGGGGTTACTCACACCTCATAACCTTAAGTTGATGCCTATGGGGCGTTTAAGTAAACGCCCTGGGATTAAATACGCATTACGCATTACGCATTACGCATTACGACTATAAAGGAGATAATTTATGAATAAAAATACGAACAACATACTGCTTGTATATATCGGATACAGTACAGGTGATGAAAAGGATTCCGGGACAAAAAATCTGCAGTTAGGCCAGCTTTATCTGGGAACAGTGTTGACGAAAGCAGGGTACGGGGTAAAATTATATTCAGATCTCTTTCCTGATAGTGGTGACTTTATAGAATTTATCAGGGAAGGTAATTACGGCATGGCAGGTTTTTACTGTATAACCAATACAATCTACAGGGTAACTGCACTGGTAAATATCATAAAAGAGCAATTCCCTTCTATGCCTGTTTTGCTCGGAGGCCCTCATGTTACTGTTATGGACAGGGAAAGTCTGGAAAATTGCAGGGCAGATTTAATAATAAGGCATGAAGGAGAGTATACTTTCCTGGAAGTAGCAGAATATTTCTATGAAAATAAAGGCTCTCTTCAGGATATAAAGGGAATAACCTGGAGAAAAGGGAATGAAATCATAAAAAATCCTGACAGGGAATTTATAAAAAATCTCGATGAACTGCCTGTGCCTGACTGGCACATGCTGGAAGGCGAAATGGCAGATTTCAACCACTCCTATCCGAATATAATAACAGGAAGAGGGTGTCCTTTTAAATGTGCCTTCTGTTATGAAAGTTTCGGAGGAGGAGAATATCGAATGAGAAGTGCCGGCCATGTGATAAAAGAAATAGAACTCCTTGTAAATAACTGGAATGTCAGATATATAAAATTTGTTGATGATATTTTTATAGTAAACAGTGAAAGAATGGAACAGATATGTTCTGTCATTAAAGATTTAAGGGAAAAGAAATATCCTTTTTACTGGTTCTGTGAGGCAAGGGTAGATATTTTAGAAAAAAGGCTTCATTTACTGAAAAAAATGAGAAATGCAGGTCTTGCCATACTGCAAATAGGTGTGGAAAGCGGGAACCAGGAAATACTCGATCTGTATAATAAAAAAATCACACTGGAACAGATAGAAAAAGTAATAAAAGCCTGTGTGGAAGCGGATATTTTCTCCGTATCTATAAATGTAATAATAGGAGGCCCTTTCGAAACAGAAGAAAAAATAAAAAACACGACAGATTTTGTAAGAAAGCTCATAAAAATTGCTCCCGGAAGGTTAATATGCAACCACAGTCTTCTCACACCATATCCGGGAACACTCATCCATAAAGAACCTGAACGTTTCGGCCTTACCATAATAGATCCTTCTTTAAAAGATGGTCAGACAGAAGATATTGTATTTATGGAAAGTGAAAAAATGAATAAATATGACATACAGAAGGCAAGACTCAGATTTGAAGGTGAACTTTACAGAATGATGGTGTCAGAACTGGGGAATTTAACATCAAAACAGATAGAAGAACATTTTGCCATGACATGTTACGGGATTAAAACTCCCTGGTATTCCGTTCTTTCATCAGACAGAGGTATAAAGACCTATTTTAACCTGAAGGATTATAAGCTATACAGGGGCTTTTATGAAATAGAAGAAGAACAAATCGACAGATGGTGTCCCCAGAGAACTTATGCACTGGAATACAGTGGCAACCAGTCGGTTCTTGACAGGATAACAGGGAAAATAACACTTACGGAAGAAGAAAGTGAATTCTATAAATATAGTTCCGGCAAATTAACCTTTGGAGAAATAGTAAATATTCTGTCTGAAAGAACCGGGACAGGAAAAGAAGAATTAAGAGAGAAAATGCTGGATTTTTATAAAAAGATGGACTCTCTGTATGCAATCATATGGCTCAGACTATAACAGGGACAGGGATTAACAGGATTGTAAAGGGATTACCAGGAAATAATCCAGGTAACCCCTTTAATCCCATTAATCCCTGTTTTAATCCCCTTAATCCCTTTTAAAAGAAGCGTCTTCCTCCGAGAAATCTTGCGCTGTAATAATCTTCTTCAAGACTGCTTATTTTCACGCATCCACCGGAAGAAGAAGCGTGGATAAAGCTTGAATCTCCTATATATATACCGACATGAGATGCACCTGATGTATAGGTTGTGAAAAACACCAGATCTCCTATACGAAGGTCTTCCCTTGTTACAGGATTTCCCTGGGTAAACTGTTCGTCTGCCATTCTCAAGAGCTTTATACCGTTCAGGGCAAAAATTGTCTGAACAAAACCGGAACAGTCAAATCCTCTCGGCGTTGTTCCTCCCCATACATAGGGAGTTCCGAGGAAACTGTATGCTAACTGCACAATACTTGCAGAAAGGCCGGAACCTCTTGAAGAAAGTGTTGTATAATGATTATCCTGATTTGAATAATAAATGGCATTTTTTGTACTCTGTGAAGTGGAACCTGAAGATTTATTTGTATTTGAAGCTACCTGTGTGGTTTTCTTTGCAGTTGTTGTCTCTTTTTTCTCCAGACTTGGCTGGCCGTGATAACATGCTATATAATCATAGTACATCCATGCCTTTGTTCCGTCATTAAAGGCAACATATATCCAGTCACCTCTCCAGTTAAGAACATAGACTGTCTGATTTATACTGGCAGTAGAGAGAATATCTGCATTGAAAGAAGGTTTTTTTCTTACATTTACACTATCGGAACATACATAGCTTTTCGTTATATACTTCTGAGGCGTATAAGAAGACGATGAAGACGAAGATGATGACGAAGATGATGACGACGATGATGATGCATAACCGATATAATCACCCATAACCCATCCTTCATAACCGTCTGAAAGTCTTACATAACACCATTGACCTCTATCTTCAATAATCTTTATTTTTTCTCCTTTATTAAGAGCACAGAGAACACCATCCTGACGGGATGGGCCTGATCTCAGATTTACATCACTGGCATTTATTACATAATAAGAACCGCCGCCTCCGGAACTTTGAGCGGAAGGAATATAAAGAACATCTCCCGGCATAAGTACTTTGTCTCTGGAAATACCATTTGCGGCTGCCAGTTCCTCTGAAGTAAGTCCTATGGAATTTGCTATACCAGATAAACTATCCCCTGATTGAACCACATAATTTCCCGCAAGGGCATAAGAACCCGTAGAAAGCAAAATGGCCATAACAGCCATTACAAACAGAGTCTTTTCAATCTTTTTGGATAAAAAATTCATTTCCATCTCCTTTCAGTATCTAAAACAAAATTAACAGATAGCAGAATCTTTCCCCGGTGGCAGGTCAGATCTCAACACACAGATACGTCATTTAAACTAAAATATTAGAGGAATTAATATAAAATTTACTCAATTTTGTATCTGATTAGAATTTTTCAATCTTTTTTTGATATGCTTTTATAATGATTTTCGTAAGATTTGTATTTTCGCAAAACGAAAGTTAAAGTTAATTAAGACTATTCGATGAACTACGAAATTTTCCTTCTCAAATTTTTTAAATTTTTTAAATTTTTTATAAGAAACCGTAAAAATAATCTCTGAAAAAGTTAAACCTTTGACCATATAAGTGCAAATAAATCTGCCATTTTACGGGAAAATAAGATGGATTTTTTCAGAAGTCTGTCGCCTGATATATTAAATTTATTTTTAATTTCTTCTATTATATTTCGTAAAGAAAGTTTTCCTCCGCTGTATTCGTAAAGACATGATGAAAAATCATCCATAATAACCGTTGTTCCGTCTGCTCTTTTTATAAAACATCGATTATCTTCATTATACATAAGTTCACAGGTTCTGAGAGGCTTCCAATCCAGTATATCCTCTACCGGTATATCATAATAATCTCTGTAAAGATTATATCTTAAAAGATTATAAAAAACCTTTATACCGGGGTCCAGTTTAAACACGTCAAGCCAGAGGCTTACAGTTCCGTATCTATGGCTTATTTCAAAATGCTGCATTACAGTACGTCTCGGTATGGAAGGAAAAAGTTTTCTCATAGCCTCTTTTATTTCTTCTTCAAACTGATAGAGTCTTCTTACCAGCTCATATTTATCAAAATGTTCCGACTCGGTAAAAGGAACTTTTTGAACAGAAAGACCTCTTTTAAATTCTCCGTCTATAATCTTAAGGCCGTATTTTTCAGGATTTTCTGCTATATCTGTCATAGGATAGGGAGAAAGCATCATGGAACCGGTACAGAAGGCCCTTCCCGGAGCAAGTCCCAGAAGCTCTATGGCAAAATCAAGGCTTTTTCTGTAAGTATCAGGAGCTTCGAAAGGTCCTCCCAGGATGGTATTGAAAAGTACAGATGAAACACCTGCCTTTTCACAGTATGAAAAAACCTCTCTTATCTGGTCATGAGTTATTTTTTTATCGTAAGCTTTAAGGACATCGGCATGACCGCTTTCCACACCGAGTTGCAGAAATATAAGACCGGCATCTACCATTTCATCAATAAGAGAAAGATTTTTATATAACACATTTACCCTTCCGAGACAGGTCCATACAAAATCATAACCTCTCTCTCTCCTTTCTTTTAAAGCTTTACAGAAAGCTGATACTCTTTGAGGGGAAATAGTGAAGGTATTGTCTATAAAGGTAAGAACCTTTCCATGACATGTGTTCAGAATATAATCCACTTCTGCCATGACATGGTCAACACTTCTTACCCTGTAGCGATGTCCAAACATACCGTCAAAACAGAAAGCACAGTTAAAAGGGCAGCCTCTTCCTGTCAAAATCCTGGGGAATGACCGTTCCAGCATAAGGGTATCAGGTTCAAGTAATTCTCTCCTGGGTACAGGCAATTCATCAAGATTTTCAATAAGAGGGGCATCGGGATTTCTTTTAATTTCATGTCCGTTTCTCCATGTAATACCTTTTATATCGGAAAGATTTCCTTCGCCTCTGTAATAATATTCTACAAGTGCCGGAAGAATATATTCTCCCTCTCCCCTTGCCGCCAGATCTGCAGGACACCTCATTAACACTTCCAGATCTTTATCTTTCTGAGATATGGATACATGAGGGCCTCCAAGCAGTACAATGGTTCCGGGAGAATATTTCTTTATCTGTGACGTAAGAGCCATAACCCTGAAAATATCTTCTGTAGTGGTATAAAAACATACTATAGAGATTTTTTCTTTATCTATGGTATGAAGTAATTCGTCAGGCTCTATATAATCACCTGACAGAAGTTTTACTCTGTAACCTTTTTCATGGAGAATTGTTGCCATAGAAAGATGGCCTAACTGGGCAGAATTCGTTCGTAGCCCATCTTTCCCAAGGCTATAGCCTGTTGTAATGAATAAAATGGGATTTTTATCTTTATCAAACATAATTTTTTGTCACCTGTAACAGATGAAGTGTGGGACGGACAATTCTCTTCACTTTTCACTCTTCACTTTTCACCCTTCAATCAACTCTTTCAATATAATATTCATTATACGGTCATTTTCTTTCCCGTATTTTTCTTTCACATAGGAAATCATTTTATCTGTATCAGGGACAGAATTATCCAGATAATCAATTACTTCATAGATTAAATTAAGGAAAAATTTCCCTGTTTCCACTGACAGAGTTTTCACTACGTCCCGGGGTAAATATTTTATATGACCTTTATCAGGCAGATCTTTTAAATAACTAATGCCCCACAGGAAATTCAGATTGCCTGCCTGAGGTGCCAGTATAGAGTCCTGTTCCGTAATCGTAAAAGATGACACACCGTTTATGAGAATTTTAGAAAGAACTTCTGCTTTTTCATCTTCTATGCTGTAGGAATAATAAGGGAATACTCCCTGAAGTCTGCCTTTACTCTCAAGCATTTTCTGGATTTTCGTCCCGTGATAAACCCTTAATCTATCTATCCATAGAGGAGAAGAATAACCGTATTTATCATAAAGAGATGAAATAACGGCCATACTCTCTTTTACTTCATCAAAGGTCGTAAAAGGTTCAAATACTATCATACCTGCCTGATAATCCAGATCTACTTTACTTAATGTTTCTATTGCTTTCAGATTATCCTGCGGTGTTACTCCCTTGCGGAAAAGTCTAAGGGTTCTCAGGATAAAAGATTCCGTACCTACAAAAACATTATGAAGTCCCACTTCTTTAAGTCTTTTGAATAGATTGTAATCCACATCGTTCGGTCTGCACTGGAAATTAAATATAATATGAATATTTCTCTTCTCCAGTTCATCTGCAAAATCATAATACCATGTCTTTTCTTTATCGCCCGGTATGAAGAAATTATCATCATTAAAAGCAATAACCTTTACATCGTATTTTTTTACCAGTTCTTCTATTTCTGAGACAACATTTTCTGCTGTTCTGCCTCTGCGGACATTTAAATTATAAAAATGATAAACACTGCAGAAAGAACATCTGCCGTAACATCCTCTGCTTGAAGTTACCATCATTCGCCTTTTTAAAACATAATCCATAGTATCTTTAAGAGCAGAGGCAGGTGCAGGAAGTTCTCCCGTAATGAACTGTTTCCTGTGAGGATAAGGTAAAGAATTAAGGTCTTCAATCAAATGTCTCGGACCATTTTCTATAATTTTTCCATCTCTTCTAAAAGCAAGACCATTTATTTCTTCCCATTTTTCAGGCTGATGAAATTTTTCTATAAATTCCAGGAGTGTTTCTTCACTTTCTCCGAGTGCAATCGTGTCTACATAAGGGAATATATCCATAATCAGATCGAAACAACTGGTAGGAGTATGACCTCCCATAATAATATGAGATTTTATACCTTCATCTTTTATCTTTTTTATTACGCCAATGGCAAGATCGAGAACGACGTAATAGGAAGCAGAAAATCCGATTATAGGATAATTCCGTTCCTTTAACATATTAATAAAAGCATCTAAATCTGTTCCGAAATGAAGAACCTCTATATCTACTTCATGGCCTCTGACAGTTAAATAAGATGACAGATAACCCACACCTAAAGAGTTCCACGCTTCCACACCTTTATGAACATCAACAAGCAATATTTTCATAAACTGTCTCCTTTATCATATAACTGATGACAGATCTTTATGAAATATAATTCTTTTAATCTGACTGTTTCCCTTTAAATTCGTAATTATAGTTAGTTTTAATAACTATCCAATGGCCTCATAATGCGTAATGTGTGATGCGTTATGTGCAGTGATGTAAACCTGTCACGCGTTATGCGCCAGGAGTATTTAAATGAAATACTTTATAAACAGCCATGCAATTTTCTTGTAAAGAAAAAGTAAATATAGTATAATAATTACAATAGAAATCAGGAGGTCAGGATGATGAGAATAGAAAAATTCAACCACGAAGTTGCTTCGACTATCAAAAATAGGGTCACACAGGTGGCTCAGAAAGTCAGCAATTATGATGAAATTGACAGAGTCGATCTTTCCGATGGCAAAGGCGAGGTTTCCATATCTGCTATTGCCATGATGCAACAGGGACTCAAGCCGATTTTTATGGACTCAGTAAGTTATATTGCAGGAGCGAATGTCTCTTTTAATCCTGAAACAAAGGATATTAACAATGCCGATGTAACACTCTGTTCGGAAGACAATGAAGAAAGATATGTAGTAAAAGAAAATGGTAATGAAAAAGTTTTCCGGGAAATAAGTTATTCTCCTCAGGAAGACAGTTATTCCATAACAACAGTCAAGACTGATAAACAATCCGGAGAAATTACAGACTGTACAATTTCATTCAAAAAAGAAGATATTTAGGAGTCGAATTGTATCAACCCTGTCTTTCAGAGAAACACCTGACTATGGACTGCAAGTGTTTTTTTTTGTGATTCTCTTACAGGGGAATAGTGGGTAATGAGTAGTGAGTAGTGAGTATAAAACCCACTCATTACTTACTAACAAACATGACCGGTTCGGTCACAACGAGGTATGAGAATCCGTTCCTCCCGTTACGCGTTACGCGTTACGATTCTCATATAAATTCATATAAGTATAGAAGGGAAGAAAAAATGTGCTTTTTTTATCAGATAGTGAAAAAATCGAATGGAAAGAAATGAAAGATGAAATTTTATATAATGGGAAAGGCCCTGAAGTATTCGAGAAAAAAATCAGGAAAAATTTATTACCTGTATTTCAATATTATACAGGCACCACTCTTATAGCAAAAGGATATAAAGATGAAGGTATGAAATGGCTCAGAGCCGGTACAATGCATGAAGAAGAAGGGCTTTTCTCCAACGCCTTTCTTCTGGGATTTCTTTCCCGCCATAACCAGGAATTAATTCCACCTGCCATATGTTTCGAAGATCCGGCTCCATTTATCTACTGGGCCAGTATGCCTGTTATGAAAAAATCAAGAGAGAATTTCTTAAAACATTTTGCCGATTCAATGCCCCATATTAAGACACCTTTCAGGATGATAGATATAGGCTGCGGCGACGGAGCTCTTACGGTGAAGCTCATAAAAAAACTTCAGGAAAAAGGTAAAATCACAGAAATAGATGAAATTCTCCTTATAGACTCCTCAGCCGGTATGATTGAAATGGCAGAAAAAACACTATTAAAAGATTTTCCTCCTTCCATTATAAAAACAGTAAACAGCCGCATAGAAGATTGCTCGGAAAAAATTTCCTCAGAATATGATCTGGCAATCAGTTCCCTTGCCTATCACCATATGCCTTTAGAAAAGAAAAAAATACATATGGAAAAACTAAAAGGGAAGGTCAATCATTTTGTAATTTTCGAGCTAAATGGAAATCATGATACTCCGGAACTCTATTCTCCTGAACTGGCCATATCAAATTATCAGACCTATGGAAGAATAATAGATTTTGTTTTTTCCTGCGATTCACCTGTAGAACTTTCACAGAACAGTGTGGATTGTTTTCTTATGACAGAAAGTGTATCTTTCCTGACTCAGCCAAGAGGAGTGAGAAGTGATTACCATATGCTCCGCACTCAGTGGCATGAACTGTTCCGAAACACCCTTGGCAATGATTTCACATGTTACAGTGATTCGACCGCCTATTCAGATGAATTTCTGGATCTCTTTACACTTCACTATGGTCGTTAAAAAATCTGATTTAATGGAGAAATATCTATGAAAGAAAAAGAAAAAATTAAATTGGAAATTATTGAGGAATTAAAAGAGCTGAAAAAAAGAATTACGGAAGTGCAATCAATAAAAGAAGGAGCAGAAATATCAGGAACAACTGCAGGTAATTACCTTGAAAAACTGAAGATGCAAAAACAGATTCTGGAGGAAATACATGACGGAATTATATCTGCCGGCTCTGACGGATATATAACAGGCTGGAACAAAAGGGCCGAACATATTACCGGCTATAAACCGGAAGAAATAATGGGAAAACATTTTTCTATTTTTTACGATAAAAAAGATATAGATTTCCTGGAAAATTATATAACTTCAGATGCAAAAGATATATGTAGTCTGAAGGTACATATGAAAAAAAAATCAGGAGAAACATTCTATTCCAATCTATCAGTTTCATCGATTAAAGATAGCAAAGGCTCCCGTGAAGGAATAATCTGCTATTTTTCTGATATAAGTGAATATAAAAAAGAGTCTACTGAAAAAACAGGTCTGCAGGAAAACGAGCTTTCAGAGGAATTAGAAAAACTTCAGGAAGAAATGAAACAGGAAAAAGAACTTTCAGAAGAATTAAAAAAAGAGCTCTCAGGAGAAGTGGAAAAACTTCAGGAAAAGGTGAAAAAAGAAAAAGAACTCTCAGAAGCATTAAAAAAAGATTTCTCAGGGAAAGTGGAACAACTCCATGAAGAAGGAAGAAAAGAAAAAGAACAGTGGGAAGAAATAAAAAAAGAACTGGAAGGAGAAGTAAAAAAACTTCAGGAAGAACTTAAGAAAGAAAAAGACCATCTGGAAGAATCGAAAAAAGCATCGGAAGAACAGAGAGAAAAATATCACGAACAGGGAAGAAAAGAAAAAGAGCTCTCAGGACAGATAGAAAAACTTCAGAAAAGGAATAAAAAAGAAAAAGCACAGTCGGAAGAAGTGAAAAAAGAGCTCGAAGGAGAAGTAGAAAAACTCCGGGAAGAAGGAAGAAAAGAAAAAGAACAGTGGGAAGAATTAAAGAAAGAACTGGAAGGAGAAGTAGAAAAACTCCGGGAAGAAGGAAGAAAAGAAAAAGAACAGTGGGAAGAATTAAAGAAAGAACTGGAAGGAGAAGTAGAAAAACTCCGGGAAGAAGGAAGAAAAGAAAAAGAACAGTCGGAAGAATTAAAAAAAGACCTTTCATCAGGGGTAGAAAAACTCTATGAAGAACTCAAAAAAGAAAAGGAACTTATAACAGCACTGAAAAAAGAAAAAGAACTTACGGCAGAACTGAAAACAGCTATTAGTTCCGAGAGGAAAATCTTTCAGGAAGAAATAGATAAAAAAGTAGGACTTTTATTGGAGTTAAAAAACACTATCAATGAGGAAAGAGAAACATTTCAGAAAGAACTGAAACAGGAGAAAGACGTCAGAATAGAAATAGAAAAACTCAACGAAAAATTGAACAAAGACCTTATAGAAAAGATGGAAAAACTCAACGAAGAAATCACGAAAGAACAGGAATTGACGGAAAAAATGGAAAGAATCCTGGAAGAAGTAAAAAAAGAAAGAGAATTCACAGAGGAACAGAAAAAAGCTCTGGAAGAAATGAAGAAAGAAATTAACCAGAGGAAGAGGTCACAGAAAACATTACAGGAAAATAAATTTACTCTTGAAATGGCTCAAAAAATATCACGGATTGCCTACTGGTCTTATAATGTTCAAAATAATATGTATGAGTGGTCAGATGAAATGTTCAATATTCTGGGATGTCCGGCAGAAGGAGGCGTTCCGTCTTATGAAGATTGTAAGAGTTTTATATTTGAAGATGACTGGCATAACTTTGACAGAGCCTTTAAAGAAGCTATTGACACAGGAAAATCTTATAATATGGATCTGAAAATAAGTTTTCCTGACAGGTCAATTCATTATGTAAATGCCAGAGCATGTCCTCAATATGATAAAGATAATAAAATTACAGCTTTATTCGGTGTTATGCAGGATATAACAGAGAGAAAATTTTTAGAAGAAGAGTTAAAAAAATCTCTGAATAATTTATATATAAAAAATCAGATTGCCGGTATTTTTCTTACAGTATCCGGTGAAAATATATCCTGTAAAGTACTTCCTGGTATAATGAATTCTTTAAAAAGCATTTATGGACTGTTCGGTGTGATTGACAGCAACGGCAACCTTGTAAAAACAACAGGATATGTTGACAGAAATAATAATCTCCACCTATCCGATGGTATAATTATAAAAAGGGAAATCTGGTCTGACGGTTTAAAAGAAATACTTCTGGAAGGAAAGACATGTTTTTCCAATACATCTGTATCGGAAGGTGACATTCAGATAAAAAGGTCTTTAAGCGTTCCCCTCTTTCGCACCGGGAAACCGTCAGGTATAATTACTGTAGCAAATAAAGAGGATGATTATAAAGAAGAGGATAAAATAGTTCTTCAAAAAATTGCAGAACTTATCTCTCCTGTGTTAAATGCCAGACTTGAAAGTAACAGGCTTAAAGCAGAGCTCAACGGTCTGGATTATCAGATAAAAAAAGCGCAGAAAGTGGAAGCAGATCTTATACAGAATATTTTGTTGAGGTGAAATAACCTGCAGGGGCAACCCACTGTAGTTGCCCCATAAATGGCAGGCAGAGGCGCCTGCCCCTACCCTTCACGCGTATATTGCGACAGATCATTAGTTCCGTAATGGTCTTTATAGAGCATCTGATGTATACGGGAAACATTTGCCATAACAGCTCCATGTCTGTGTTCCGTTATAACTTTTATATAAATTTCACGGGATAAGTTTCTTGCTTCTTCCGGAGAAAGACCTGATCTGACAGTATAATCATAAACAAAGGAAAGGTCATTTCCTTCTATATTTTTTACCTCCGATATATAATATTTTTCAGGATATTTCACTATATCAGTATATTCCTCAAGGCCGAATACTGCACTCAGAGTAACGGAATGAATTATATCCTGATTTTTTATGATAAAATCTACAGTATTCATTGCTTCTTCTTTTGTTTCGGAAGGAAAACCTGTAAAGAACCAGGCATAATTCCATATACCTGCATCAGAAGACGTTCTGAGCACCTGTTCAAAAACGTCAGGCCTGTGCCCCTTGCACATAAGTTCTAAAACCCTTGGCACAGAAGACTCAAGCCCGAAGGCAAGACTTCTGCAACCTGATTTATAAAGTAATTCAGCCAGTTCTTTATCGAAATTCTTCTCAACTCTTGCATATGCTTCCCATATCACATCGAGATTACGGTCTAAAATTCCCTGCGCAAGTTCTCTCAGTCTCACAGGAGGCACTGCTTCATCACAGAAAGAAAAATATTTAATACCATTCCTGTTAAGCAATTCCATATCGTCTACAACAAGAGACATATTTCTCGGACGATATTTACCGCGATAGGTATATCTATGCTGACAAAAAGCACATTTATTCCAGTAACATCCTCTTGCTGACATGATGGAACCTATCCTGAAAGGAGAAAGATATTTTTCAAAAGGAAGACCTGAAAAATCCGGTGAAGGAAGAGAATTTATATCAGGTTCTCTGTAGTGTTCATTGAAAATCTGTGTGCCATTATTATCTTTATATATAATACTGGGGACTTCTTTAAAATCTCTGCCTTCTTCTATGGCTCTGAGCAATTCAAGCAAAGGTATTTCACCTTCGTATAAAATGGCTGAATCAAAAAATTCAAAGAGAGGTGATGAAGGCATCAATCTCGGTCCTATTCTTGTAATAACATTCCCGCCAAGACAGACATGAGCAGACGGAATTTGTTCTTTTATAAGTTTTGCAAGGGTTATTCCGGGGATCATCTGAGAAAAAGCTGATATGGATATACCGTAAAAATCGGAAGGATTTTCCTTCAGAGACGGAAGAGTAACATTTTGCAAAAACTCTGCATATATATTATGTTCCATATTATTTAAAGCATCCATTATGCCCTGTGTGGAATAAGAAGAATATTCCTCAAGAAGGGTATAAAAATCCACTATGGCGGGATAAGAGGAATGGCCAAAGGAACGATATACATCAAGAAGGACAAGGGAAGCAACTTTATACAGGTTGAAATCGAAAAATTTTGAAGCATCTCTCATAATATCCTTTGAAACCTTTGATTGACGGGTAACATCATAACCATGTTCACATAAAGAAAGGCATTCTAATTCCATTTCTTCTTTTTCATTTCTATTTTCTATGGTTCTCAGGAATTTTGCTCTTTCTTTAATTTTTTTATAGATATTTTTCACATAGAAAGTGCTTGTGAAATAATCCATAGCTTCTATATTTACATCTCTCTGGGTTACATGATAGCCTTCCTTTCTCAAGAAACCTGTAAGGGTAGGGAGACTTAAATAAGGTTGAAATGGTGCCCAGTGAGGGGGAAAAATCAATGTAATATCCATTTATTGCGATTCTCCTTTACTTTTACAGAATATATCTCCGTACACATCATGACTTTTATTTAAAAAATGCCGGTACAGTTCAAGAAATTTCAGGCAATAATGTCTGAAGGTATCAAAATTCATAGATTCATTTAAATAAATGTATCTATCAGGATTAAACTGGGTAAAAATAGAATAATCTTCAAGGAGGGACCAGTCCATATCATAACTTACAAGACCCCTTTCGAGAGCATAATCCCACAGTTCTGTCGAAGGGAAAGGAACGAGGGGACATATTTCTATTTCAGTTATTTTCTCTTCATTTTTAATAATAAATTCATAGGTTTTTCTGAGATCATGTTCCGTTTCTCCCGGAGTGCCCAGGACAAAAGAACAGGTTGTATGTATGCCATATTCCCTGCAAAAATCAAGGGTTCTCTGATTTATTTCCACTGTAGAATTACCTTTAAGCTTTTTTAATATATCAGGAGAGCCGGATTCCATACCTATTGCAATGCCGGTAAATCCCATCCGTTTTAGAAGTTCCATCATATCTCTGTCCATAAGTTCTGCCCTGCCGAAACAGCTGAACCCATGTTCGGGGCAGAGTTTTTCTTTTATAACAAAGTCTGCAAGTTCTTTTATTCTATTTTTATCTGCAATAAAGAGATCATCGAAGAATTTTATATGAGGAGGAGCAATATTATCCATAATAGATTTTATTTCTCCTGCCACATAGGAGGCGGAATGGGCGCGAAAACAATCCCAGAACGTTGATGTTGAACAGAAGATACACCTGTAGGGACATCCCCGTGAGGAAATAGTATGAGTTATACCAAGAAGATCAATAAAATGACGGTCAGGCCATGGAATTGCATCGAGAGGTTTTATTAATGGTCTCTTTTCGGTAATGTGTATGATGCCATCACTTCCTCTGTAAACAATACCTTTTATGTCTTTTAACCTGCTCTCTTCAAATTTTTTATATTTCAGAAACAAATTAAGTAATTCCAGAATTGTTTCTTCCCCTTCTCCTATTACACCTAGAGAACATTCTTCCGGCAGATTATCAGGAAGGATCGATATATGGACACCTCCTATAACTATGGGAACATCTGTTGATTTACTCAGGGTTTCAATATGCCTGCAGGCAATAGAAAAATTCTCCGTTACAGACGATACACCTATTATATCAGGTTTCCATTCCAGAATATTATTTAAATCAGTAGAAATAAAAGTCTCTGCCTGAGGAAGATATTTTTTCAGATATGACTCTATATAAAAAAATCCGAGAGGAGGACACATTTTCTGAACAAAACTTTTTATGGGATTTTCTTCGCTTGTAATTGATAATAATGCTAATTTCAATGTAAATACCTCTTTTTCAGTGACCAGTGATCAGTGACCAGTGATCAATTATACATAAACTATATATTTTAAGTTGTAAACCAGAATCCTTTATAATAATAGAAAAACCAGTCAAAAAAATTTAAAATTTTTATGGTACCGATTTCTCACTGATTGCTGAAAACTAAAAGAGGGATAGACTTTCGCCTATCCCTCTTTTATTAAAGAAATCCTGGTTCTAACCGTAGAAAGTCTTGGATAAACTTTCTGCTATAGAGAAATTGGTGGCAGCTCTTTTATTTCTCATATCTGAAAAGGTTTTAGTCATATATTCAAAGAAATCCATCTGTTTTTTGAGTCTGTCCATTTCAGCTTTGGCGCGCATTTCTTCTATGCTATACAGGGCATCTCTTACTGCTATTCTTTCACTTTCTTCATGTTTGAGTAAGGTTAATTCCACATCTCTTCTGGCTTTATCCTTTTCCAGTATCTGTTTGAACTGATCGGGAGTAATTTTTCCTGCATCTACAAGCTGAAGCAATGTAGAGGCTGCGCTGGGAGATACTTTGGAATATTCCTGAAAATCAGGATTACCCATTGCAGCAATTACATTCGGGTTATTCATATTTATATTCTTCGGCGGCTGAAATGTTTGCTGAGCGGCAAAAGGATTTACAGTTGCACCTTCAACAGCGGCTTCAGCACTTTTTCCGTCAAGGCCGGCCAGCTGACTGCTTATCTGATCGTTGCCGTCATAGACTTTTCCGTCAGGGCCAAGTATACTCTGTTTATTGGGATTATAAGGCTTACCATCAGGTCCCAGTAACTGAAATTGCCCTTTATTGAGTTCAGAGCCGGAACCAAGACTTACGAGATCATTTTGTTCTGTATTAAGTTCTGAATCACTTTTTCTGGCCTGTCTATCAAAACCAACTGTCCTTGCGTTCAATTCAGCTTTCTGCTGGAACTGATTTATTCCTGTTGGTATCATGTTTCTTCCTCCTCTTGATTGAGAGATTAAATATTATCTATTATGTATAAGTATAGCATAAATAATATTTTTAAAAAGAGTCTCTTTGTTAAAATTTTGTTAACTTTTTAACTTTTTCTCTATGAGGTTTATATAAACTCAAGAGGTTAAGCTTCTGCATTCAAGCCAGCCGGTCTTTCTCCTTCTTCAGACTCTTTTTGAAAGACAGAATAATCGGATCTCTTTACTTCTATACCTGCCTGCTTTAAATCATAATATATTTTTTCATTGTTTTCAAACATAGTGAGCATGACACCATCTCTTACGGCGGTGATAACCACTTCAAAGACTTCAAGAAGTAATCTTGTAATATCCTCTTCTTCCCAGTTAATTTTTTCTTTGCTATAATTCCATACTTCCAGATACATGCGATTAAAAATAGTCATCATTTCTTCTGGAGTTAAACCGATATGAACATCCAAACCTTCCATTGCAATCTGGTCTAAAAATTCTTTTTCAAAGACCAGATACTCACCTGCCTTTCATTAATGATATAATAAAATTCATTCAGTCGCTGTCGTTAAAAAGAAAACAACCTGTTATTCGGTATAATCTCATTTTATTATCCTTCTCATGCTTCTCCAATAACTCCGCCTTTGGTCTCTACAGATTCAAGTACTACCCGTAACATATCTTCCGTTTCATCCAGAAGATATGATGTTTCTTTTAAAATGTCAAAAGAATTTAAAATTAAATCAATATTTTCTTTTTCCTCTATAAATTCAATATAATTATCTATTGCAGAAAGACATTTTGTCATAACCTTTACCATATTCTCATCAATAGGTCTGGTAATACTTGCTACATTCTCAGGAAGCTCTTCATCATAGACCTTTTTCTGTTCTTCTATCATTTCAATATCTTTATTCAGAAGTTCATGATACTGGGTGTATAAATCATCTTTTTTATCTTCTTCCAGATCAGTTTTTTCATAAAGATCCTTCAATCTTTCTCCTACTCTTTTCAGATGCTGTATTATTCCTATTCTTTTTATTTCGTTTTCCCGTGATTCCGTCATATGTTTAGAAGGATCTGCTTTCTCTTTTGATACTTCTTCAGATTGAGAGTTTATTTCTTTAGATGACACAACTTGCCCTCTCCTTTCCCGGATAAAATTATCCCCCTTAAGATAATAATAGGTTCTATAAAATACTAAAAAGTCCTTCCCTGCAGCTAAAAAAGTTGTAATTAAGAAGTAAAGAGTGAAGAGTGAAGAGTGAAGAGTGAATCTACGGGTCGTAAAAAAACACTATCAAAAAACTTGCCTCATATATAGAAATATAATATAATGTAACATATATTTTACATACAATATATTTTACAATCAAAATTATTAAAAAATCCTCAAAGAGCAGGGGGACCTTTATGTTACAGGATTTAGTGGAAGAAATTTTAAATGAAGTTCTCGGAGAAGATGAAAAAAAAGATAAAGAAGCTGTAAAAGAAGCTGTAAAAGAAGCTGTAGAAGAAATATACGGAGAAGAAGAATTTACAGAAGCTGAAATATATAACAGTGTTGACGAATATTTCAAAAAACTCGAAAAAACCACAGGAAAATCAGAGGAAAAGAAAGAGGAAGTCACTTCAGGGAATAAAAATGGTACAGGTATTAAAGTAGTAATGTCCGAACTGGAAGAAGAACTGGATGATATTATATCTGATGAGGAAATAGAAAATATTTTGACACCTGATACGTACGAAGAAGAAAACTGGGAAAATGAAGATATTAATTTTGAACTGGATGATGAAATAGAGCTTATAGAGCTTTCAGATAATACGTCAGGAAAAAGAGAACCTGTAGAGATTGAACATGAAGAGGAAATAGAGCAGGAAATAGAACAGGAAACGGAAGAGGAAGAAGAGATATTACAGGCACCGGTTGAAAAGAAAGAGAAAATAGAAACTCCTCAGGAGGGGCGAAGTTTTTATCAGTATATATCATTATTAAGAGAAAACATGCTATCTCTCTGGGAAGAAGACAGAGAAGATATGGAAGAACAGTTTTATAAAAATAAAACAGTACTGGAAGAAATAGTGAAAACTATAAAAACAGATGAGGCAGAACATAAACAGATTGCTGAAAAAATACAGGATAGAGAAATAAAATCTTTAAATCAGGATTTTTTGAAAATGTTGAATTTCTTCCAGAACAGTGTAGAAGAAATTATTAAATTTATGGATACGGAAGATCCTACCTATTCCTTTTCCAGTAAAAAAAATGCCATTTCTGGTAATGAATTGATGATGTCTATAGGAGAAAAACTTAAAAATATGTAGAGACGAAAACGTCTCTACATATTTTTTACCCCATAGGCAATGTAACAAGTCCTACGGAATTTACATTTACCTTCGGAGCTATTTCATTATAAGAAAGAACCACTAAATTCGGGAAAGGTCTTTCTGTAAGTCTCCTTAAATAGAGTCTTACCTGAGGAGAACATAATACTATAGGCTGCATACCTTTATCCATAAGAGATTGTATCTGTTCTCCAAGGGCAGTAAGTATTACCTGTCCTGTATTCGGATCAAGTGTGAGGAAGGAACCGAATTCAGTACGCTGTACCGCTCCTGCTATAATATTTTCAAGTTCCGGATCCAGTGTTATAACAGTTACAGTACCTTCATTATTCTGGTATTCTCTGCATATAACACGACACATAGACTGACGGACATATTCTGTTAACATATCTGTATCTTTTGTAATATGGGCATAATCTCCAAGGGTTTCAAGAACTGTTACGAGATCCCTTATGGATATCTTTTCTTTAACAAGGTTTTGAAGTACCTTTTGAATTTCACCAAGTGTAAATAAATCGGGATAAACTTCTTTCACTACTGCAGGATGACTCTTTTTAACTGTTTCCAGTAGAGCTGCCACTTCCTGACGTCCTAAGAGTTCACCTCCGTGGGTGCGTATGACTTCTGTAATCTGTGTTGCCATAACACTGACAGGGTCAAAAATCATACATCCCACACGTTCTGCCTCACCGCGCTGATCTGCTGTAATCCATACTGCAGGCATACCATAGGTAGGATCGAAACATCTGGGGCCTTTAAGAGATTTTAAATGGTTTTCAGGGCCTATGGCAAGAAATTTATTTATTATAACTTCCCCTGCGGCTACTTCTATATCTTTGATTTTTACCACATATCCGTTTGGCTTTAACTGTAAATTATCCCTGAAACGAACGCCGGGAACCACAATACCCATTTCAAGAGCTATATGTCTTCTTATGGAAGTAACACGGTCAAGCAGTTTTGCACCCTGGTTGGGGTCTACAAGTGCCAGAAGACCGCGTCCCACTTCAAGAGAGATAGGATCAACAGCCATTAACTGTACAACATTCTCAGGTTTTTTCTTGACTTCTTCATCCTCTGCCTTTGTCTCTGCTATCTGCTGTTCTGCCGCCTGTTCGGGAGTAGCAGGCGCGCCGCCTGCTGCTGCGTCAGGAGTGCTTATATCTATTTCTCCCTGATGTTTGCTCAAAATCCAGCCCACTACAATAGCTGAAGCACCTAAAAGCAAAAAAGGCACCGGCGGTAAAGGAAGAATGCCTGTAATACCCAGGACAAAGAAGACCAGCATAAATCCGCCTGCTACAAGAAGAGCTTTGGGCTGGGCAGTAACCTGTTTGAATACATCTGCACCCAGGTTGGCATCTGATGCGGCACGGGATACAACCATACCCATAGCAGTCGACATAAGGAAAGCAGGTAATGTTGTAATGAGACCGTTTCCTACGGAAAGAGTGGCGTATTGAACAAGGGCTTCACCTGCTGTCATACCCTGCCTCATAATACCCATAAGAATACCGCCTATAATGGCAATAACAATAATAATAACGGAAGCTATAGCGTCTCCTTTAACAAACTTACCTGCACCGTCCATAGCACCGTAGAAATCTGCTTCTCTGGATACAGCATTTCGTCTTGTCTTTGCTGTATCAGGGTCAATAAGACCTGCATTTAAATCTGCATCTATAGCCATCTGCTTACCTGGCATAGCGTCCAGGGTAAAACGGGCACCGACCTGGGCAATACGTTCTGCACCGCTTGTAATAACCATAAAATTTACTACAATAATGACTATAAAGATTATAAGACCTACTATGAGGTCACCACCCATAGCGACTTCACCGAAGGCAACGACTACATGTCCCACACCATTTGCTCCTCTGTGTCCCTCAAGAAGTATAAGACGAAGAGTGGAAATATCAAGAGAGACTCTAAAAAGTGTTGCCACAAGAAGTAAGGTAGGGAAAACTGCAAACTGGAGAGGTTCTCTTATGAATATGGAAATCATAAGAGTTACTATTGACATGGATATATTTACAACAAGAAGAACATCCAGAAAAAAGGGCGGTATTTTGATTATAATAAGAGCTATAATCATAATCAAAAGAACAGCTGTGACAAGGTCCGAAGACCGTCCAACTTTCTGGATGATGCCTATAGCGCCACCGCCGCCACCACCGGGCATAAAATTCCCTCCTTTATTATCGTGACACGTGACGCGTCACACGTAACGCGTCACGCAAAAATTATCTGTCATAGGTTTGGGGTTACAGTCTGTTAAAAATTCCTTCTCATAGCTCCTGCTGCAGGTGCGCCCCCTCCTCTGGCTCCCATTCTTCTCATTCTTGCCATTTCCTGTTTCTTCTTCTGTTTAAACACATAGGCAAGAACTTCTGCAACTGCAGTATAAAGTTCTACAGGCACTGTCTGACCGACCTTGCATGCTTTAAACATAGTCTGTGCAAGGTCTACGTTTTCATAAATAAATATCTCGTTTTCTTCAGCTATAGATTTTATCTGAAGAGCAATAAGCCTTTTACCTTTTGCAATCACCTGCGGCGCCTGCATAGAAGCAGGATCATATTTAATAGCCACAGCAAATTCTGTAGGATTTGTAACAACAGCATCAGATTCAGGCACTGCCTGCATCATACCACCCATAGCCATCTGTCTTGCAATCTGCTTCTGCTTGCCTTTAATTTCAGGATTACCTTCAGTTTCCTTGTATTCATCCTTTAACTCTTTAAAAGACATTCTCATATCCTTCATAAACTGGTGCTTCTGAATCATATAATCAACACCTGCAAGGACAAAGGAAACTATTATAATCTGACTGAAAAGCTGAACGGCAGTCTGTTTAACATAATGGACAGTATTTTCTATATCCCAGTTAACGGCAGTACAGACTACAGGTATGGATTTTTTCACAACCATATAGGCAATCACACCTGTTCCTGCCACCTTCAAGACGTTTTGCACCAGAGTAAAAATAGTCTTGATAGAGAAAATTTTCTTAAAGCCTGCTATAGGGTTTATCTTATCTATCTTGGGCATTATAGGATCCATGGTAAATATAAATCCTATCTGGGCGAGATTACCTGCAACAGCTGCAATAACGACTACCGCCAGAAGCGGAATGATCAGGCCAAGAAACATAGTCAAAACTACCTTTGAATAATGGTCACAATCAAAGATATTGATATGAAATCCCGGTAATCCCTTGTAAGTCTTATAGGCAAACTCCGAAATCTTCCAGAAATAAGTTTTACCCATAACATGTAACATGGCGGCAGTCACAACTAGTAAGATAGCTGTAGGGAAATCCTGCCCTTTGCAGACCTGTCCTTTTTTTCTTGCTTCCTGTAACTTATGGTCAGATGGTTCTTCAGTCTGATCCGACTCTGCCACAAAAATCACCCCCCTGGTTTCATTAATAATAGTAATTTTAATACACTCATATAATTATCAGTAAAAATAAGTACAAGCTTTTTTGCCACATAAGGAATAGCAGCAGAAAGAACTGTAGTACCTACCAGTATATTTACCGGGAAAGAGAGCATAAATACATTCATCTGAGGCGCCGCTCTTGCCACAAGGCCGAGAGCCATCTGAACTATGTAAAGTGCTGCCATACACGGAGAAGCTATCTGAACGCCAAGGAAAAGCATATCATTTGTCATAGAGACAAACTCCCCTATAAGAGCACTTCTGGGTACAAACATTGCATCTACGGGAACTGCCTGGAAACTTCTATAGATTGCAATAATAAGACTGTGATGGCCGTTTATGATTAAATAAACCATCATGGCAAGATAAAACTTAAATCTTCTTATCATATTGACAGTTCCGCCGGCAGACGGGTCAAAAGAAGCGGCAGTACTTAAACCTAACTGGGTATCTACCAGTTCTCCTGCAAATTGTATTGTATACATAGTCAAACTTGCGGCAAACCCTACAAGAAGGCCTACCATAATATTGCTGAATATAATCCCCAGATGCTGAGGAACACTGGCAGTAAGTCCCTGAGGCATAGGTAAGGTAGGATAAAGAGCGGTAGCAATGACTATCACGGAACCGACTCTGGCTCTCATAGTTATATGTCTGCTACCGAATATAGGAGCCTGAAGGCCAATACCCATACATCTGGCTATAGTCAGTCCCCATAGCTCTATAGCTACTATGCCGGGTTCAAGAGCCTCTGCGCCTGTCATAATTCTCCTCCCTGTTATCTGCTTCCTATAATAGCTATCTGATGCCATGTTTCTATAGTAAAAGTCATCATTGTAGATGATATCCATGGCCCAAAAATCATCAGAGTGGCAAAAGTTACAAGCAGTTTTGGTACAAAGCCGAGAGTCTGTTCCTGTACGGAACTGACTGCCTGAAGCACTGAAACAACAAGTCCTACACCGAGAGCTATAAAGAGCATAGGTGCAGATAAGAGATAAATCATATAAAGAGCCTTACCTCCTATAGCCAGGATTTCTCTTTCCGTAACCTTTACTTCAGGTATTGTATAGGCCCAGACAATATGAGGTACAGAATTCTTATAACTTGTAGCAATCCATGGCACATCTTCAAGCCTTGCATGGAGAAAAGCTCTTATTTTCTGACCGAGATAAGGGCCTCTCTGGTAAACAACATAAAAGGTGGCAAGTATTTTAGGCACAAAAGAAAGACTCTGTTCCTGAACCTGTGTGGCTGCCTGAAATACAGCTATTACGACACCAACCACGACTGCAGCAACAAGCATGGGCCATGCAAGATGAATTATTAAAGCAAGAGCTTCTTTTGCTACTGTTGCAATCCATTCAATAGTCATAATAATATCAATCCTTTATTTTGTAGTCCTACCTATCATTTCTATCCTAAGCCAGGTTTCCCTGGTAAAACTTATCATACTGGAAGATATCCATGGACCAAACACAAGAAGCATTAAAAAAGTTACAAGCAGTTTTGGTACAAAACCCAGGGTCTGTTCCTGAACAGAAGTAACAGCCTGAAGTATGGCAACAACAAGTCCGAGAGCTACTGCGGAAAATAACATAGGAGCAGAGAGTAAAAAAATCATAAAAAGAGCTCTTCCTCCCATAGCCATAACTTCTCTCTCTGTAAGTTTGGCCTCAGAGATATTACAGGACAATACAAAAATTATGAACAAAACATTTATAAGAAAATAAATCCTTTTTTTATGCCAGTTCATAACGTTCACCTCTGCGTTATTATACCATTTTTTAAGGTTTTTTGTAAACCTTTAATTAGTGAAAAGTGAGTAGTGAATAGTAAGTAACATTCTTTCTTTTCACTTTTCACTACTTAAAACTTTTAACAAGACTTTCTATAATAATACCCCATCCGTCTACCATGACAAAGAGAAGCAATTTAAATGGCATGGAAATAGTCATGGGAGATAACATAAACATACCCATAGACATAAGTACAGACGACACAACCATATCTACGACAAGGAAGGGGATATAAATTGCAAATCCTATCTCAAAAGCTGTTTTAATTTCACTGATCATAAAAGCAGGTATAAGGACATGTATTGGTACATCAGCTTTGGTTTTGGGCTTTTTCATCTGAGCAAGCTTAATAAAAAGAACAAGATCTTTTTCTCTTACCTGCCTGAACATAAAATCCTTTATAGGTTCCAGAGCTTTATTTACAAATTCCTCTGTCTGCATCTTGCCATCCATAAAAGGCTGTAATGCTTCAGTATTCACTTTATTCGCTACAGGAGCCATTATAAAAAAAGTAAGAAAAATGGCCAGTCCCATCAATACCTGTGTGGGAGGTACCTGCTGTGTTCCGAGAGCACTTCTTATAAAAGACAGTACTATGGCTACCCTTATAAAGGACGTCATCATTATTAAAAGGTATGGCGCCAGTGTCAGTATGCTGAGCCCTGCCAGTATCTGAAAAGGCAGAGCGACTCCCGTATCTTTCGGGATTATAGCTTCCCCTCTTTTTTCTTCTCCACCTTTTCCTCCGTTTATATTTACGTCTATTTTAGGGAAATTAAAGAGTAAAGGATTTTTACCGGTCGATCCGCTGCCTTCCTGTGCCTGTACCACTTCTACATTTATCAGAAATAAAGAAGAAATAATAGAAATAAGAAAAACGATAGAAACAATTGAAAAATAAAATCTGTTTTTCATAGGTACCCCCTCCTATCTATTTTTAGTATCCCTGGTAAAAACAGACGCAAGACCATAAAGACCAAAGGTCTGAAAAATTCTTGATAATATACCGGCCTGCCCCCTGTTATTATTATTCATAATATTGCTGAATTCTTCTTTAAAAGCAGATTTATTTTCTTCAGGAGAAGCATTTATTTCCGGTACGGTAAAAGCATCAGGTTCAAATTCCTTGAGAAGGGTTATTTCTTTTTCAGTAGCACCTACGAGCAAAACCCTGGTACCGACTTTTACAAGAGATAAAAACAATGTTTTTTGAGGTTGAAGCTGAACCTGTTCCATTACAAATAAATTCTTTTTCGGCTGAGGAATTATACCTGCACCTTTTGCATAAAGAAGTTTTAATACTACATAAACAAGAAGACAGACAATACCAAGACTGGTTATCATATTAAGAATTCTTGTCAGAAATCCTGCGGCATGGGATGTATCAACAGGTTCTTTTGTTCTCTCCTGATAAGCTTTATTGGGGTCTTCACTGTCATAATTAAGATTAAGTTCTTCCGATGATGGAGTTATTTCAGGAACAGGAGTAGATTTATCAGATTTGTCAGGTTTTTTTTCTGCCGCAGAGGGAGTACCGGAAGATGCAGGTGTCATAACTGCCGCAGAGGGAGTACCGGAAGATGCAGGTGTCATCGCTGCCCCATAAGAAATATGTGAATAACACAGGAAAATCAAGAGTATTAATAAAAAAAATCTTTTCACGGGATAAATCTCCTCTTCACCTTAAGCGTAACGTATTACGAATTAACCCTTTATTATAACAGTCGTAACATAATTCAAAATCTTCCGTATTTTTTCAGAGGATCTAAAATCTTTTAATATTTCCTGCCAATAATACCATTTACCCTGACTCCATAACATTCATCTACTGATACTACTTCTCCCCTGGCTATAAGCTTCGAATTCACCCTTACATCTACGGAATCCATTGCAAGTTTATCCAGTTCAACGACAGAACCGACCTGAAGGTTTAATATTTCACTTACAGGTAAATTAGCTCTGCCGAGTTCTACAGCAATTTCAAGAGGTATTTCTCCGAGAACCCGGAGAAAACCCTGAGAAGAATTATCCTGAAATCTATTATCACTGTAATCAAAACCCGGTGACTGTTCATCATAGTCTTCATAGTCATACATAACATGTTCCCCCTGTTAACCTGTTGCTATTTCCGTTATTCTAACGCCAAAATAATCATCAATTGCCACAACTTCTCCTTTGGCAATTAATTTATCATTAACGCGTAAATCAATGGGATCATCTGCTATCTTATCAAGTTCTATTACTGCTCCCACACCGAGTTTCAGAATATCCTTAACAGGCATTTTGGTTCTTCCCAGTTCTGCTACAACCTGCAGGGGAACATCAATTAAAATATCTATAGTATTCTGTCCTTCAGACTGACCGCTTACATCTCCAAGAGGTGCAAATTGAACCTGTCTTACAGTTTCTTCATCTCCGTCGAAAAAATCATCATTTCTCCTCAAATTCCTCATCTCCCTCCTGTACAACTTTACATATCTGTAAAGCTACTTTCTTTTCCCTCACTCCCGGACGTCCAAGAAATTTGGTTTTTCCCTGTATTTTAACCCTCAGGGCATTTTCTATGGACGTATTCAGCCTGACCACATCACCGACACCTATATTTACCAGATCCTGAAACATTATTTCCGATCTCCCCAGTTCCACTACAATACCTATCCTGGCAGATTCGAGTATGGCAGGATTGGAAGTAATAGATTTCTGTCCCTTAACGGTAGTGGTTTTTGTAAGAAGATCAGGTGCTTTAACTTTCGGTATAACAGGCTTAAGAAATTGAAGTGGTAAACATATCTTCATATCTCCGGGCATCTCCCCTATTCTGACCCGAAAATTGGCTATCGCCATAGGCTCATTCGGTGAATAAAGTTGAACTGCCTGAGGATTACATTCCATTTTCTCATGTTGAACAGTAAATTCTTTTATTTCCTTGAAAGCTTCCGTAAACTGTCCCAGAACCTTCTGAATTAATTTGCAAAAAATAACCTCTTCCAGTTCCGTAAGTCTGTTATCTTCGGAAATCGGCTGTCCTTTACCACCGAGGAGTCTATCCAGTATGGATAAACAGAGCGGAAATTCAAGAAAAATTACTCCTCTTGCATTAACCCCTTCTATAGTAAAAATATTCAAAGCAGAGGGATCTACCAGAGAATGAGTATAAACATCGTAACTTACATAATCATTGTTTTCCCACTTGACCTGAACCCTTAAACGAAGAACTGATACGAATAAAGCAGTAAGTAATTCTGCGAAATGACTCAATACCTTTTCAAGGAATCTCTCCTGATCAAGGGCGAGTTTTTCAACTTTTGTAAAATCATACCTGTCTACTTTTCTTGAAGGACCGGCATAACCTTTACCTGATGCCTGGGCTCTGGCCCTTTCAATCTGAGGTATATTTTTCAAAGGTTCTTCATAACGTTCTGCTACAGGTTCTTTGACACTGCTACTTTCTCTAACTCTACTTTTAAGACCTCTTTGCTGGCGACGATAGGGAACATCCCTCAAAGATATACCCCCTCTTTAAAAAGATTATAATTACTTTATTATAACACAGGTCTATATTATTTGTCTATGAATTTTTTAATGTGTGAAGAGTGAAGAGTGAAGAGTGAAGGGATAATAAGACATTCACCGTTCCAGGAATGAAGAATAAAAATCGTGAAATAAGTGGCCTGAAACGGGTTCATCCGGTCAGGTGTCATACTTCACGATTTTCTTACAAACAATCAGGCTGTTACCTCAAAAATTTCTCTTGTAATTCCATCACAGGTGATCTTTACAGAAGAGCCATTTTTAGCAGCCTCTGCAAGTATTTTTAATTCCGCATCTCTATCCGGTTTTATCCAGTAAAAGGCGGCTCTTGTTCTAAAAATGACATTATAATTATCATTATCCTGCCTTTTACCAATTCCCCTTACCTTTTCTTCAAAAGTAATAGTCATATGAATCGTTCTTTAGGAATGAGTTCAAAATAACTGTCGCAAATGAGGGTGTTGGGTTATGGGTGTTGGGGGTTGGGTTAAGAAGCTTAAAACTTAAAACCTAAAACCCAAAACCCAAAACCTAAAACCTGAGACAATTAATTAATTTTCATTCCTAACCTTTCACGTTATAGATATTTTAGGAGGTATTTCCTCCGGGTGATGGGCATAATACTCATCTTTAATCTCTTTGAGAGCTTTTGAATATTCCTTCATTGTATCTGTTGTGACATCAAGACTTTCTTCAAAGGTCTGATTTTCTCCGTCAGATTCAAGAGGGCCGAACTGAGGAGCTCTTGTAATATCAACCTTGATCTTCAAATCTTTAGAGCGCATCATGCCTATCCATTCTTCTGCCTTGAGAGGATGATCGGCCATGGACGGGTCTATAATATAGCCTTCTATTTTTTCTGTTTTCGAATCTTTTGCAAAGGTAATAGGAGCAACATGGTACCACCATTCGGCATTCATAAATTTATTTTTGGCTGTAAGCATACCTCCTCCATACAGATTCTCTATCATTACAAACATTTTGCCGCAATTAATATTATCTTTCATCATAGTTTCACACATATGATGAGCTCTGGCATAACATCCGTCAACAATATATTCAAAAGGAACTTCCGGATCAGAAGCAAGTTTTTTAAATTCTTCCTTCAATTCCGCCAGTGAAGGTATTCGGCCATTCAGTTTTGAAACATCCTGAACATTCTGCATTCTGGCGCCGGTGCCAAGTTTACCTATAAGGTCTTTCATATACCCTGTCTGATTGAAGTCAGTATCAGAAGGAGTTTCATGGAAACTCTTTTCTCCTGTTAAAAAAGAAGTCAACTCTCCGAGATCAAATTTTTGTTTATCATCATCTAACATGGTAATAAACTTCGGATTATCCGAAGATTTCCCTTTAATATTACCGGCAGCAGTTGTTACAGCTTCTTTCAACACTTCCGCACGGCGAACATGTATATCTGCAGAAGGTCTTTTAGGAATTTCTTCATGAGAACCTATAGAACATAGATCTTTCGGGGATATAGAAAGTGTTTCTTTTTCCAGTTTTATTTTACCGGCAGGAACTTTTATATCCGGAATACTCAGAGGCCTGATATTTCTAATAACATCTCCCATTCTTATCACCTGTCTTTTCTAAAAAATATATCTGATTTATATTATATATTTTTATTTTTAAATTAACATATGGTAAATGTTAAAAAAATGTTAATTTTTTTTCAACTATGGAACAGTCTTTCAGGCTCTAAGAATCAGCAAGAAAATATCTACATCATAGTCACAGTTTATATCGTGACACGTAACGCATAACGCGTGACCCGATAATACTAATTGTTCTAACAATCTGCCGGAGTTGTTTTTCTTGCAATTCTAATTACCGTAACAGGTAAAATGGTACCCATAAAAAGCTTCTGCCTGGCAGGCTCTGGAGAAGAAAAATTAGTTTTTTATATAGAATTAAAAATTAAATAAGGGTTAATTTATTGTCTGTAAAACAAATTATATAAGGCAAATTATTTTTCTTCGTAAGAGCCTGTCAGGCAGAAGCTGATAAAATGGTTACGAACTTATTTGGAGCGGTACTAAGAACCGGTTATTTAAGGATTACGACTTTTTATCATTGGAAGAGGATCCCAGTAATCCTCATCGGATCTGTTATTTTTTATTTCCTTCTTTTCATACTTCTCTATGAGAGGCTTTTCTTCTATACCTTCATTGCTCTCTTTTTCCGGGAGCTTCCCATCAGATTGTTTATCCTTTTCCACTAAAGGCTCTTTACCGGTATTGCCATCTTTTTCCAGAATCTTTCCTTCAGTCTTTTCTTCTTTCTCTGAAACAGCTTTCACTTCTTTCCCTGTATTTTTCTCTTCACTTAAAATATTCTCAACAGTCTTTTTCTCTGTGTCTCTTTCTTCTATAAAAGTATTCTCCTCTCTTCCCGAAACCACATAGTCTTCTCCTATCTTCTGTGCCATCTCATCTATTCTTACAAATCTATACCCGTTTTCCCTCAATCTCCGGATAATAGCCGGTAATGCATTGATTGTCTGTTCCACTCCGTCATGCATCAGAACAATTCCACCGGGAGAAATTCTATATAAAACCTTATCTTCTATGACTTCTTCCCCCGGTTGTTCATAATCACCGGAATTATCAGTCCAGAATACGGTAGAAAGACCTGCCCGGGAAGCAGAATCAAGAACTATTCTGTCATAATTTCCTCCGGGAGGACGGCAGAAAAAGACATCAATATTAAGGATGTATTTTATTACATTATTACAGGCCTGCCATTCTAAAACAGCCTCGTCTTCAGATAAGGTAAGCAGATTTTTATGATGATATGTATGATTGGCAATTAAATGGCCATTGTCGTATATATCCTTCAGAAGGTGGGGATATTTCTCTGCCATAGAACCTACTACAAAAAATGTAGCTTTTACATTATATTTTTCCAATATATCCAGAAGCAGTAAAGTATAATTCAAATGGGGGCCGTCATCAAATGTGAGAGCTACAGTTTTTTCTCCTCTTTTATCTTCTGTTATATCATAATAAAGTCTGGATTTTTTCAGGGTTCCATACTGTATTTCCTTTATTGCTCTAGCCAGAGGTGTTACAATAACACTGTTATCGTTCTTTTTCCTGTTATAATAAAAATTTGTCTGATTTTTACTTTTTACAATATAAGAAACAGGATTACTTTGACTGTAATTGTTTTTATCACAGCAAAGGACACATAATATAAAAATTGCTAAAAAAATACTTAATCTGGTCATATAAAGCATAAATTTGATCCTTTATAATTAATCATGACGCATAACACGTGATCCGTGATGCGTAATAAACATGTTTTAACTCTTCACTCTTCACATTTTACTTTTCACGACTCACTCTTCACTAAATTATGTCACATTTACATCCTCTTGTATTTACTATCTCAAGGCATGATTCTCCTTTAAGATCCAGAAGATTTTCATCAAACATTACAGATGGAAGAAGGAGATGACTGAGATTTTTCTCCTCTTCTGTTGCCACGAGTATATCATCAACAGTAAGAAGTCCCGTACAGGCAATATTACCTCCAAAAAACATGTTTTTCACAGGCAATAACCTTACCGAAATACCTTTCTTTTTCAATGCCATATCTAACATATTAAAGGCAAGCTCAGATGTTACAACAGAAGAATTATCTGTCATCATATGTTTTATTTTTTCAATAACAGACCAGTCCAGATCATACAAAAAAGTAAGACCGGATTTTTCTCCCTTATTTTTAATAATTTTACAGTCAATTATTTCTCTCCTTCTTCTGATTTTCAGAACAGGATTTTTCAGATTATTCAGCCTGTTAAAAGCATCTGTCCTGCTTTCTGGTTTGTAATTTCCTATAGCCAGAATTTCATCACCTTCCTGAATACCTGCCATATATCCCGGTGAACCGGTGACAGAGCCTTCCGTAACAGGTGTAAGATCATTCAGTAATGGAGGTTCCAGTATTAAAGGAGTCTTTATCACCGATTTCATATGTTTATAAAAATCCTTCAATTCGTCCATATTAACATGACGGACAGGATTATTTTCATCTGTATATTCGGTAAAGGAAGGCCAGAATATTTTTATTATTTCACTGCCTGTTCCGGAAAGAAACATTATTGTTTTTTTCAGTTCACTCAGCCCTGTAACATCAGGAAGGGCTATTATACTGGAAGAGAAGGGGATTTTATATGAAGACAATATTTCAAGTGTTGTATTAAGTCCTTTTTTCACACCGAGAATCTGTTTTCTGTATGTTTCCGAAATTGTATTTACCGATATATGAAGTTCTACAGGTTTTATATGTGACAGATCTCCAAGAATCTTCTCATTAAGCAGACTGCCGTTTGTAGTAATCTGTATCTGTGTGTAAGGGAATTTTTTTCTTAACATAAAGAGTATATCCATCAAATACGGATTTAGAAAAGGTTCACCTTCTATTATTCTTGTGGCTGACTCACCTATAACGACCTTCCTTTCAGGGTCCAGAAAATCTATTATATCTTCAAATTCGGAAGGCTTTAAGTCATCTATTGTCAGAATCTCAAGACCGGGAGGGTTTTGTTTATGACTGCAGAAAAGGCAATGAAAATTGCATCTTGATGTTACAGGTAAAATATTAAATTGACTTATTGAGTGAATATATTTATAATATAAGTAATTATCCATTCAAAAAATGCTCCGGATTTTGTGAATTTTCTCTATTTCCACCTATCATCAGGGAGAGATGCCATTTGAAAAATTTCTTTTATTTTTTAATATTATTCATGTTTTCTTTAAAGGCAGCCTTTGCCGATACGTTCCATGAAGTAAAGCCGTCGGAAACCCTTACTTCTATTGCAAAACAATATGGAGTTTCTCTGAAAGAAATTCTTTCTGCCAATTCCATAGACGATCCCGATAAAATTCATACAGGTCAGGTTCTTGTAATACCTGTTGAAAAATCCGATGTCACTGAAAAATCCGGTACCACCTATGAAGTCAAACAGGGTGACACACTCTGTTCTATTTCGCGAAAATATGCTATTTCCCTTCAGGACCTTCTCTCTGTAAATTCCATGAACAAAGATGATAAGATAAAAACAGGTGATATATTAAAAATACCGACAGGATTTACGGTTGAAGGTCCTATACATTATGTAAAGGAAGGGGAAACCATATCCTCCATAGCAAAAAACTACGGAATATCTGTTATAAGCCTCTGCAATGCAAATTCAATAGGTAATCCGAACAGATTGCGCACAGGGAGATTGCTTGTTATACCGGAAAAAGATAATACAAAAGATGGAATAAATAAATTCGGAGAGAGTGCCATAATCCAGGAAACTGTAGCTACGTTAAAAGGTAAACCCTGTGAAGACGGAGAAACAGTTACTCAGGCAGTGATGGGTGATATTGTTTCCATAAAAGAAATCTCAGGTGACTGGTATTTTATAAGAACCCCTGAAGGTTATTTCGGGTGGGTTACGGGAAACAGTCTGTCTCATGTAACAGATAGGAATTCAGAGAAAATTATCATTTCTGCTCTTATGGCTGATATAGCAAGTGTGCCGGAAGAAGGTTCCGAGTACTGCGGTCATGCAGTTATGGGCTCCAATCTTACCTTTATAAAAAAAGAAGGACAATGGGTTGAAGTTATGTTACCTTCAGGACGTTCCGGGTGGATAAAGGAAGAAAAGATACTATTCAAACCTAAAGGCCCTCAAAGGCCTGAAGAAATAGTAAAAACAGCAAAAATGTATCTCGGCGTACCCTATCTGTGGGGAGGAACTACTTCCCTTGGTGTGGATTGTTCAGGCTTTATATTTACCGTTTATAAGATGAACGGTTATATAATTCCCCGTGATGCAGAAAGCCAGTTCAATTACTGTGAACACATAGAAGATGAAAAACTATTACCGGGAGATCTCGTATTTTTCACCACCTATCTTCCTGGCCCTTCCCATGTGGGAATTTATATGGGAGACGGAAATTTTATTCATGCTTCATCAAGCAAAGGAGTTACAGTAAGTTCTATAAACGGTGATTATTATAAATGCCGTTATTTAGGAGGTGGGAGAATTAAGGAAATAGTAAGTGACAGACCGGTCAATAACAGACAGTAACAGGAGCCTTTTCTCGCGTAACGCGTCACGAGTCACGCCTTACGATTCTTAATAAAAATTTTAAGGAGGAACACTTATGAAAACCTGGCAGAAGGTTGCTATTGGCGTTGGAATATTTCTTGTTGTAGCGTGTTTAATTACAGCTATCATTGGAGGTATAGGAGCTTATTATGCATACAAAAGCGGCAAAGGACTGGTTGACGGTTTTACCAGTCCCGAGGCAAAACTGGCAAAAGCAAAGGAAATATGTGATTTTACATTACCGGCAGGTTATGACATAACATTTGCCATGGACCTTATGGGTATGAAAATGGCGATGATAAACTATACTTCCACACAGCAAATGATCATACTCATGCAGTTACCGAAGGGGAGTCAGATTTCCACGAAAGAATTTAAAAAAGAACTGGAAAAAGGTTCAAAAGAAGAACTACTCCAGAAGATTAATCAGGGAAATTCAAATTCAAAAGTAAAGGAAATAAAAGAAATAGGCTCTCTTACCGTTAACAGCCATACAATTCCTTACTGTAAAGCAGTGTTTGAAAGTAACAACGGCAAAGAATCCGATGGTATAATTGCCAATTACGAATGTCCTGAAGGAGGAAGAAATTTCCTCATAATGGCTATGGCAGAAGAAGGAAAATATGATGAAAAAATTACAGAAAATTTTTTAAAGAATTTAAAATGTCATTAATATCTATACTTTCGCACTTTTTCATAATTTCCTTATTTTTACTGGCTTTATAGTTAAATAGGTTTGGGGTTCTGGGTTTTGGGTTTTAATCTTCCTAACCCAACACCTAACACCTGACACCTAAAAATTGAATAGATTATTTTTTTACAGTTTTTAAAATCTGCAAAAGTATAGTATATTAAAAATTTTTTTATAACCATATCCGGTATTTACAATTTTCAAAAACAAGTGATATGAGTGTAGGAAGAATTTTTTATATTTTATATCTGGAGGTACCATGTATGTCAATACAATCAGTAAACCAGGGAGCTTATACAACAGTGAAAATAGAAAAATGGGGTAAAGCCAATAAAGGTGGTAATACTTCCGTATGGGGTTCACTGCGTAATGCAGGTTACTCTGATAAAGAAATAGCGGAGCAGAATCTGGTTCAGAAGGTTGCAAAGGAAAATAATCTGAAAGATGCAAATGTAGTTCATGCAGGACAGGAATTACATATTCCCATGAAAATAAAAGACAAAAGAGAAGCCGGAGATGCCACTCCACCTAAATCAGATCCTGCTAATTCCCATAGCTTTGTACAGATACAGTCAGGCTATTCAAAGAGTATAACAGGAGAGAAAGCAGGATACGGTCATGGCCAGGAAGGACACGGACCGGAAGCAGGGCATGGAGAAGGAGGACATCACAGAGTAGAGACAGGAGTATCAGGCTCTTTTAAAAGCGGCCATATAGAAGGAGAAGGCGAGGCAAGGGCCGAGGCAGGTGCTCATGCAGAAAGTAAATCCCACTCAGAATTCAAATCAGACAGTCATGGTGCAGAATTTAAAGGTGAGGCTGAAGCAAAAGCCGAAGCTGAAGCAAAAGCTGAAGCAAAAGGCAAAATAAAAGTCGGAGAAGATGTAGAACTTTCCGGGGAAGCCCTTGCTGAAGCGAAAGCAAAGGCTGAAGCAAAAGCAGGAACTGAAGTAGAATTAACAGGAGATAAATTCAGGGCTTCTGCAGAGGCTGAAGCAAAAGCCGAAGCCGAGGCAAAGGTTGAAGCAGGAGGCACGCTCAGAGTCGGTCATAATGAAATCGGAGGGAAAGCCGATGGGAGAGCAAAAGCTGAAGCTGAAGCAAAAGCCGGTGCAGAGTTTGAAGTAAGTAAAGACAGGGTTGCCATGGGAGCCGGAGCAGGGGCAAAGGCAGAAGCAGATCTGTCTGTAGGTGCGGAAGGAGAAATAAAAACAAAAGAAGGACATATAAAAGGCGGAGTGAGAACAGGTCTGGAAGCAAAAGCAGATGCAGAGGCAAGCGGCAAAATTGATATAAGGAAAGACAGTGCAGAAATAAAAGGCAGACTTGGTGCCCTTGCAGATGCAGGAGAATACGTAAGGGTTACAGGAGAAGCAAAAACGAAAGCCGGAAGCGGTGCAACATTTGATGTTAAAGGCGGAGAAGGCATAGGAGCAATGGCAGGGGGAGATCTCAAGGTTGATAAAACAGGGATCCATGCAGAACTGGAACTCGGTGCAAAACTTGCCCTTGGAGGACAGATTAAAGTAGGTGTGGACTTCAAGTATGAAGATATGAAGAAACCTGAATTCATGTTAGGTTCGGCCATAGGCGGACCTATAGGCGGTGTTGCTGCAGTAATGGCAAGACCTGCAGTAGAAAAAGCAGGTGAAGTAATATCTGACGGAGCAAAAGCAGTGGGAAATTTTGCAGTTGATGCGGGGAAAACCATTGCAAACGGTGCTTCTGCAGCCTATGATGCCACTGCAAATGCCATAAGCGGAACTGCAGGTGCAATAGCAGACGGAGCAAAGAGCCTGTGGGATAAACTCTGGTAGCGATCTGAAGTATAAAAAAAGGGGCTTGAAGCCCCTTTTTTTTATTATAATTCTTTCAAAATATCAGTAAGAAGATCTATACCAAATTCTACTGTATCCACACCAATCCTTTCATCATTTCCATGAGCCGTATCGCATTCTTCCGGAGAATATTTGCATGATTCAAATCCATAGGTAACTATACCGAGAGGGCGATAGAAAGTGCTGTCTGTAGAGCTTAAAAGAATTGAGGGTATAAGAGGTACATTATCCCCTCTTTTCTCCATACATTTCTTTAAAGCCACTGAAAATTCATTGTTCCATGGAGAAGAGGTAGAACTGGCATAATCCTCTATGTTAATCTTTACACTGTCATCACGTATAATTTCTTTTAATTCTTCTATAAATTTATCCCTGTCCACTCCGGGAAGTAATCTGCAGTCAAGAGATATGGATGCTTCATTCGGTATGGTATTAATCTTTTCACTTCCTTCAAGACAGGTTATTGATATGGTATTTCTCAGACATGCATTGATTTCAGGAACCTTTGCAATCTCGTGAAGAAAGATTTTATTGTTAAGAGACGTATAGAAATCGCCGGTATATCCCGGTATTCTGGTAATATCCCTGTTTGTAAGAAGTAATTTTATATATTCCTTTAATTCAGGAATTATAATAAATTCAGATTTA
>DAIOEN010000025.1:0-49378 GCA_036746235.1 Vulcanimicrobiota bacterium
AGTCCCTCCTGATACTTACTCAGTAAGTTATTGTTTATATCGTTAAGTGGCGCACATGACTTAAATATTATATCGTAATTCTGGTATGAAATGGATATTTCCTGTGAACTCACTTCTATTTTCCTTTCGTAATCATAATCTATCTTGATTATAGCACAAAAAATTAAAGAAAAAAATTGATCTTTTTGTTGTTTCCTGCCAGCAAATGAAATTTTTTCTTCCTATTTTCTTTAAGCTACTAAAGATATATAATGGTAAATAAAATTTAAGTGGCAATTTTCAGTTTTTGCAGAAATTTAACAGATAGCTGATAGCCTGAATAAAGGAGCTTAACTATGTCATTTTCCGTCTTACTCTGTGATGATGATCCTCAGATGTGTGCTATAACATTGAATATCTTCGAAGAAGAAGGATACCTGAAATATAATCTCCAGGAAAAAAATGTAGCAGAAAGGATGGATATTCTGAAAAAACAGAAACACCATCTTACAATGCTGGATAAATATCAGATACTCTCTGCATTTAATATGGCTGACAACTCGGGTAAACTTAAAAATCCCTGTGTAAAAGGCTTCAATTTTGATATTGTTACAGAACAGAAAGAAGCAATTGAAAAGATAAGAAAAAATGATTATGACATAATTATTACAGACTGTGATTTCAGTGAACATGGAAAAGGTGATGCCATAGGCGGGGTATGTATAATCGAGGAAGCATTCAAAAAGAAAAGAACGGGACTCCGCCTCTATTCTGCCATGCCTCCTCCTCTTCTTGGTAATTACGAAAATTACAGCAAATATAAAGAGACTGTAAACAGGCTCGGCACAGGTGAAGTGTTTATAACAAAAAACAGTAATACTATGATAATAAAAGAAAAACTACTTGGCGTAGTAAATGAAGTAAAAGATTATTATGTTTCCAGCCTGTTAGACACCGGAAAGAAAATAGAACTACTCGGTAAAATAAATGAAACTCTTTCAGCTATGAGAAAGTTCGGCAGTTCCATTACAGAATTTTTCAATAAATATGAAAGTAAAATAAAACATTATTCCCATAACCCTGAGAAATCTCTCAGAAAAAAACTGAATAGAGCCATAGTAGAAGAATATGACATACCGGGTATAAAAGATGAACTGAAAAGAACACTGAATTCTCTCCTGTCTTTTGACTGCTCCATAACTTTTTCTTCAATATTTGTAAAGGAAGCGATAGGGATTGAAGAATTACAGGAACTGATTTTTCATAAAGAACAGGAGCTTCAGGTATGGATAGGTGATTTTCTGAAAAAGATAGAAACTATTATTGAAAATGTAACAATAGTAGAACAAGAATTAGCAGGGACAGCAGGATATATGGCAGAGTATATTGAAGGATCATCCCTCTGTGACCGGCCCTATATCCATACTGAAAAGAGAACAAAAAGACAGAAGGAACTCTATGAAGATAAAATAGAAGACAATTTTGAATATGTTTCATTCTTTATAATACGACTTGCCCATCTCTGTCCTGCTCCTTATTTTTCGTACCCTACGGAAAGAGAAGAGTGGGAAAAGACTCTCCTTGAAGATCAGATAAGGTTTATTTCAAGCCTGTGGATACCATACGGCAACCGTTCTGTTGAATTAAGGGTTCTCCATAATAAAAAAGATACAAACGATAAAAATAATTATCTTGATATTTATCTTATCGGTAAAGTCGCCCACCTGAGAGAATCCACATCTATAGAACTTGCAAGAGAATTACTCAACGACATGGATAGTTTTATAAGCAGGACGGAAAGGAAATACAGATTTGAAATTGTAAGATCAGAAGAAGAATTTAACAGATATTTTAAGCCCTTTGACTTTACCTGTATAAAAGAAATAGAAAAGACTGTAGAAAAAGTAAATATTCAGGACATAAAAGCTTTTCTTATATATCCTTTCGGAAAACGAAATTGTAATAATAAAATTTTTGAAAATCTTTCTTATTACGGCCATGACTTACTTTTTTCCGTTGCCCTTTCGCCGACACAGCTCAATTACTGGGAAGAAACGGAGCTTACGGAACTCTATGAAAAGATAAAAGAGGTTGAAGAAAGGGATAGAGTCGATAGTTCTATTATAGAAAAAAGCACCGGAGGATTTAGTAAAAATAAAATGCCCGTAATATCCCTCCTTATTCATCATTATCTGATGAAATTCAAAAAGGCATTTCATATGAAAATTCAGGTTGCATCACCTGTGCCGATAAAAACATCGATTTTAAATGAAATAGGTTATGAACTTACAGGCGGCAGTACGGAGAATTTTCAGATTAAACTCCCTGCAGGAGAAGAAGAAGAAAAGATTTGCAGAGATAATCTTACTTACTGTGAATTTACTCTACGGGGAGAGGAAAAACTTCCTCAGAGACTTCGGAGATTGCAGTATATGACCACTCATGATGAAGCAATTTCTGCTTTTTTCCTTCCTGTTCCCGGCGGAAAAGGAGTAGCCGGTGTCAGGACTTCAGCAGAGACTGAAAGTCCTTTCCCTGGAAATCTCCCTTCCGGAGGAGGACTTCTCGGCGAAGTTACCTACAGGAAAGAGAAAAAACAGGTCTTTATAAAAAATGAAGATCAGAGACAGCATATTTATATAGTCGGTAAAACAGGATCAGGGAAGAGCACTCTTCTTAAATCTCTTATTATGTCGCGAATTAGAGATGGTTCAGGAGTCTGTCTTATAGATCCCCATGGAGACCTCTGTGATTATTTCCTTCCCAGAATTCCGAAAGAAAGAAAAGATGATGTTATACTCCTTGATACATCTGATAAGGAATATCCTGTGGCGCTGAATATGCTTGATGCAAAAAAGAAAGAAGACAGAGAGTTTTTGTTACAGGAATTACTGAATATATTTAAAAGACTTTATGAAGATAAAGATTGGATCGGCCCTGTATTTGAAGAAAGGATTCGTATTGCAGTGGAAGTGCTCTATACTCATCCGGTAGCTGCCACTATACCTGATATCAGTAGATTCTTCCTGGATGAAAATTTTAGAGATTTTCTTGTCTGTCGCCTTAAATACGGAGATCTTTCAGAAAATGTCAAACAGTCTATTGAAGATGTAAGAAACACTGACTGGGGTAAAGAAGCAGGCCCCTACACTACAAGTAAATTTACCCATTATTCCAGAGATACTTATTTGAGACTTATAACAGGACAGCCTGACTGTAAGATTAATATAAGAGAGATAATGGATAATAAAAAGATTTTGCTCTTAAAACTTCCTAAAGGAAAAATAGGAGAATTGAACTGTTCTATCCTTGGTATGCTCATACTTTCCCGTCTCCATCTTGCCTGTATGGGCAGAGCAAATATGCCTGAAGAAAAAAGGAATGATTTTTACTGTTTTATTGACGAATTTCAGACTTTTACAACTACGAGACTTGCAGACATACTGTCTGAAGCAAGAAAATACAGACTCAATATGACTCTTGCCCACCAGCATATCAGTCAATTAAAACAGGCAATAAGGGATTCTGTTATGGGAAATATCGGCACTATAATGAGTTTCCGTATTGGACCTCTGGATGCCATACTGGTGGAAGATTATTTCACTCCTTATTTTAATAGACATGAACTGGTCAATCTGCCTTACTGGCATGCTATATGCAGGCTTCTGATTGATAGTCAGCCTTCGGAACCATTTATGATGAAAACAGTTCTGGATGACATACCTGTTAATGAAAATATAGCAGAAGAAATTATAAAGAATTCCAGAGAACGATATGCAAGACCTGTGAAAGAGGTTGAGGAAATCAGGAATAAAATTGAACATGTTTATATGAATTTTTAGAGGCTTAATTTGATGTTTTCATTGGTTCCAGAAGGAAGAAACATTACTTTACCATTTTCCGGAGACTTTAATTTAAAATTTACCAGAAGCCTTAAAAAGGTAGTTTCCGAAATAATAGAGCATCTTAATAAATTATATTTTCCGGATAAGGCCCTTACTTTCTGGATGTATCATTCCTATGATCTTCATCTTTACAATTACTTTCCGGTAAGAGCAATTCCGGTTGATGAAATAATTTCTTTCCTGAGAAATGTTCTTCACGACAGGAGTTGTTATGATAAATTTAAGGGCTATATTGATTATATACAGAAAAACTATGAAGACCCTCATGATATAATAAACTACAGACTTTTAAAAGAATTGATATTTAACCGGTCTCCCCAGGGAGAGGTACCTCCTTCGGAGATCGTCAAAAGAGCAATAGAATATGTTCCTGTTAAAATAGATGATAAGATTTTTCAGAGGCCACTGAAAGAGAGGAGAGGTATATGGTATTCTCTGGATGAAGACGAGCAAAAAAAATCATCTATTGATAACATAGAAGATTATATTTTTAATCTCTTTCTGGATTTTAATCTTATTCCTCACAGAGGATATGTTTACCCTGTAAATTCATACGGACAGATCATGGGATTTGTTATCATTGAAATGGACAGAGAAGATCGTGATGAAATTTTTCTTCTGGAAAATTATCTTCATTTTATGTTCTCACACATAGAAAGAACAAAGGAGATTAAGTTTATAAGACAGGTTATACTATCAATCAATAGAAGGCCTCAGAGGAATTTTAATGAGATAATTCTTGAAAATATCCATTTTACGCAGAATCTTGTAATGGGACTTCTGTTTGTAAAAGAGAAAGGGATATATAAACTTCTGTCTCTGAAAAAGTTCGCCATTTTGTATCCTGTACCTTATATGAAAACATTATGTTACGATGATGAACCGGAACTCTTCAGATATTTTGAAAATAATATAATCAGTCTCCAGAGGGATTGTTCCTTTTCCCTTGATAGTGTATCAGAAACAGAGTTTCCTGATGTTTTATTAAAAGAATACAGCCAGCTAGCAATAAAACCTCTCTCCAGACTTTCCGTGGTATTTTCTGCCGGCATGGAAGAATATATGTTTCAGTTTTATTATGTTGAAAAACCTGAACATCTCATGGATAATTTAAACAGTATTCTGAGAATAATTTCTCATGTATATACCCTTTATGAGCTTCACCAGGAATTGCTGGAGAAGGAAAAAAAAGCAGAGTGGGAAAAACTTTCAGCCGGCATTTCACACAGTCTTACAAAAATTGTTGCTATTGCCAGAAGCCCCGTGGAATGTCTTGATGTAGAGGAACTCATAAGGAGAGATGACCTTTCGGAAAGGTTATTTCAGAGTAAATTTTATCTTGAAAAATTGAGGAAGAGGATAAATTTTATCCATAAGGCCTCAGGCAGAAGATTTAAAAAAGAAGAATTTGAAGAACTTAACATCTGGAGGGAACTATTATCGGCTTTTAAAGATGCATGGAATTATTATCTTATGGACGGTGATTTGAAAAAATATGAAGTTTCGCCTGGAGTAAGTGCGAAATTCCCTTTTATGATCCCACCTGTTCTTGTTTTTAACGGAAGTGAATATATATTTTATGATGAAGTGAATGAAGATTATCTGAAAAAACATTTTTCTTCAGGAATATTCATTAAAAAAGAGAAAAGAATTCCGGAGGAATTATTCAAGGAAAAACCTGTTTTTACTCTTCCGGGAGAGGTATTTTCAGCAGTTTTTGAGGAGATTTTTATCAATGCCATAAACTATTCGGAACCATCTGATGGATTTATAATAATAGATCTGAAGGCAGATTTAACTGAAAATAATGAGTTTTATATTGAAATAAGAAATAGTGGAAAAGAATATAAATTTTATCTTACAGAAACAGGTAAAGGATGGGGACTTTATGTGATCAAGTATTTTTTTGAGGAAGTTCTGGGGGGACATATTGAAAAGACTTATGGCGGTGGAAAAAATATATTGAAGTTGACCTTTAATAGTTTTCAAACTTTCTTCTGGAATTTATGATTCAGGGATAAAACAGTCAGCTTTCAACGTGCCCTGTCTGTTCGCTGATAGCTGACTGTTGATTAACCTTTTCTCCTATTCCCTGGCATTTAAAAAGCCTTTAACCAGTTCATCCAGTTCTTCTTTGACATGTTCCTCAAGTTCTGTTTCAGACATTTTTCTCTGTTCTTCTATCTTTTCTATAGCCTCTCTGGGAGCTAGATATCCAAAGATAACACCCATAAGACCTGGAAGATACCTGTCATAGGTATAAATGTTTGTCATAAACACAGGAGCCAGGAGCATTTCTATAGTTTTTTCATCAAGACTTTCATCCAGGTATAGAGAAGTCTTGTAAGTCACAGAACCCTCTCCATCAAGATCAATGTCCCATTTGCCGATTGCTATTTCATGATTTACCCTGGTAATGTACTCCATAACTTCCTTTCTTCTATCTCTCTTTGTTTTTACATCACATATACTGGCTATTATTACTTTGGTATCATTTTGTACAGAGATTATGCAGTTCCATGAACCATTATTACCTCCTATGTTCGGTATAGCAATTACCTCATCATCTTCGAACTTTTCAAACTTTATGTCCATTCCTTCCAGATTTTTTGTAACACAATCATAAATTTTACCCATTTCCATTCTCCTTTCTTTTTTTATTAAAAATCTCAAATTTTATATACAACTTATACTTTATTGTTGATTAAAACCTTGTCAATGTCACAATTATATCGATAGATTGATATTCCTCATTGTCTTTATCAGTTTTATATGATTCTCCAGTGCTTTCAAGCTTAATCTCAATAGTCTTATATGATTTTTCAATAACTTCTATGCTGATTTTCCCGCCGTCATCGGTATAATTGATAACATGTTCTATCAATCCCTGGAAAAAATATAGCATTTTTTTTCTGTCCATAAAAACAGGAGTGTCAAATCTGTAGTCTTTCTCGCAGGTAAGACATTTCTTATTAATTGTGTCTTTACATTTATGGATTATTTCATCAAATAGAATTGTTATATCAAAAATGCTTTTTTGATTTAAACCTGAGGCTTTATTCAGCATCTCTTCATAAACTGAACCTGTCCGTTTTAATTCTTCGAGAATATGGGCTACGGCGGGAGAAATTTTATCATTCTTATACTGGAGTAAACCGGTAAAAAACCTGATTTTTACCGGAGTTATAAACAATTCAGGCAGATATTTACCTGCAGAGTGAATTTTGTTATTCAAAGATATTACTGACATATGAATTACCCCCGAAAATATGAAAGGCTCTACCTTCAGTTTTTATTTTCCGGTAGATTACGTGTGATAAAGCCGCCTCAGCAACCGGTGAGGAGGATTAGTAGAGATAAACCGAATACCATAATAATTTGATTGATTTTAGTGAGCAGCATAGTTATAGCAACTCCTCCTTTCATAAAATAAATTTACCGGCTTATGCCGGTATGTCAGATATATATACAACTTATACTTTTTAAATTTAATATTATATAAAAATATTCTAAAAACTAATGTTGTACTAGATAACCTAATATCGACATTACCATTAGTAAACGCCGATTTTCACATAGGTAAAATAAATTTTATTAATAAAAGGAAAATTTGCAATAGAAATAGAAATAGGTTTTGTAATTTTTATTGAAAGGTATAATTTATGGATGACAGATTGACGTTTGATGATGAGGTAAAGTTAAAATATCCATCTCCTCTTGCTTTGACATATAACAGAATGGATTCTGCAGATGAGCTTTCCGCAAAACATTCACTTTTAGGTGATCTTTTTGAGGTTATATTAAAATATTATGGTACTATTCTCATAGGACAATATTTAAGAGATAAGAAAACAGATAGAAATATAAATAAAGAATTACAAAATTTAGAGAAGTCTTCAATTGGCCACTGGGTTGGTTTTATTCGGGTTATTTTAAAGGATTATGAAAAAGAAGAACTTATCTTTCCTAAACTACATTCATATTACAATCAAAAAAGTAATGATCTTAAAGCATCAATGGATTTGTGCAGATATTTTTCGAAAGAAAATAATAAAAAAATTGCAATACGCGATATGTTTGATCTTCTTACTAATTATCGGAATAATACTAAAGGACATGGTGGTACCGCTAAGATTAGTAAGTATAAGGAGATAATATCTTATCTTCAGCCGGCTCTTGAAGAGATACTTAAAGAGATGGATTTTATATGTAAATTACCTCTTGTTTATATAAAACAAGTGAAATATAGAGAAAAAGCTTGTGAACATGTCATTGCTATTCTAAAAGCCCTTCCTAAAAATAGTAAATATACTTGTAGTGAGTCAGAGCACCTTGAAGCTGAGCGTTTATATCTTTTTTCTGAATCGTGTGAGGAATTAACTCCTCTTTTTACAATTCACCCTTTGATGATTTATCATTCTTGTGATTCATGCAAACAAGAACAGGTCTTATTTTTAAATAAAGCTAGCAAAAATAAACTCGAATATCTTGATTATCAGTGTGGACAAATTACCACAATTACCGAATTTAGTGAAAAAAAAAGTTATATAAACGATTATAAAGAAATGATGTTCACGTTGAAGGCTGATGTAGACGATATTGAACAATGGCCAATATGGCAGGGAGATATAGAAAACTTAAAGGAAAAAGTAGAAATTGAAGAAATAAAAAAAGAACATAAGGATATGAAAAAAACTGATGATGTTATACATCGGACTGCTATTCAAATAAATAGTAAAGAGATTATTACCAGCCTGAAAAGTAATGAGAAAAAATTAGAAAAAGACGAAAAAATAACAGAAAAGAAAGCAAAAAAGAAAATTTTGCAGGAGGAAACAGTAAATATAAATAAATCATTAAATAAGAAATCAATTTTAATTTTTACTATCCTGGGACTTGCCATTGCTTTACTTCTATTCCTGAAATCGCCGTTGATTTTCTCTTATTTTAATTATAATCATGCTCTTTCACTGGCTAAAGAAAAAAAATATGGCGAAGCACTTAAATATTTAGATAAAGCTTTAGAAAGCAATCCTGATTCAGGCGAATTACTCTATGAAAAAGGAGAAATACTTTCTCTTCAGGGGAATTATAAAGAATCAGTTAATTTTTACGATAAGGCGTTAAATTCGGACAAAGAACATGCCAGAGCTTTATTGGCTAAAGGTGTCGCTCTCTATCTTATGAATGATAAAAATCAGTCATTTAAATGTTTTGATGATTTCTGTACCCTTTCTGAAGCAAAATTGAAATATTTCGATGTAAATTCAAAAGATAATGACGGATGGACACCTTTACATTATGCAGCATACATAGGACATGAAGGTCTGGCAGGTGTTTTTATGTCTTCAGGGGCAGATATTAATGTGAGAGATAATGAGAAGAAAACCCCTCTTCATCTTGCTTCAAGCCAGGGTAATAAGCCTCTGGCGAGATTACTTATAGAAAAAAAGGCAGAAATAAATGCTGAAGATCTGAGCGGTTTTACACCGCTTCATCTTGCAAAAACAAAAGATATGGCAGAATTACTTTTATCATCCGGAGGAAATGTAAATTCCAGAGATGGTCAGGGACAAACACCTTTATATAATCCAAATAAAGAACTGGTTGAATTTCTTATATCCAGAGGAGCAGAGATTAATATTAAAGATAATCTGGGAAGAACGCCTTTACATAACTCTGTTTATAAAGGATACAAAGAAGTTGCTCACCTTCTTATAACAAAAGGAGCAGATATTAATATTAAAGATAACACAGGAGAAACGCCTTTACATTTGGCAGTTAATAACAGAGACATTGTTGAGTTTCTGGTATTAAAAGGGGCGGATGTAAATTCTGAAGATGATAGAGGCCGTACACCTTTACATCTGGCGGTAATTGGAGGAGATATAAAAACAGTTGAATTTCTTATATCTCATAAAGCAAAAGTCAATCTTAAAGATGACCTTGAAGAAACTCCTCTGCATATTGCAGTAAAGGAAGGCAGAAAAGACATAGTAGAAGTGCTTCTGGAGGCCGGAGCAGATAAAAATCTTAAAGATAAAGATGGTATTACACCTTTGAAACTGGCGGAAAAAAACAATAATAAAGAAATAATGGAAATCTTCAAAAAGTTATAAGTTTAAGCTGTTTATGAATATGCCTGATAAAAGCTTCTATTTTAAAACATATTTTTTTATAATTTTATTTTTTTTATTCCTCTCCAGAGATATTTCTCTCTGTCAGACACCTGACGAAGGCTTGTCTCTCCTGAAGGAAGGAGATGAATTATATAATAAATTCGATTATTACAGCTCTCTGGATAAATACGAAAAATCCCTTGAGATATTCAAGAAAAACAATTTTGATGAAGGAATTTCTCTTTCACTAAACGGCATAGGGAATGTTTATAAGAATCTCGGTGATTATAAAAAAGCTCTGAATTATTATACAGATTCTCTTCAGGTAAAAAGAAAAACAGGGGATATGAAGGGGGAAGGTAACTGTTTAAATAATATTGCCGGTGTTTATAACAATCTGGGTGATTATCAGAAAGCTCTGAGTTATTACACAGAATCTCTTCAGGTAAAGAAAAAAATAGCAGATCTTGAAGGTGCCGGAACCTGTTTAAATAATATGGCCGGTGTTTATGATAATTTAGGAGATTATAGAAAAGCCCTGGACTATTACAGTGATGCTCTGGAGATAAACAGGAAAACCGGGAGTATTAATAGTGAAGGCAGCTGTTTGAACAACATAGGCCTTGTTTATTCATCTCTCGGTGATTATGAAAGGTCACTGGATTATTATGCACAATCTCTTGAATTAGCCAGAAAAGCAGGTTCTCCCAGGGGAGAAGGTATTTGTTTGAACAATATAGGCCTTGTTTATTCATCTCTCGGTGATTATGAAAAAGCACTGGATTATTACACACAATCTCTGAAAATAAAGAAAAAAACAGGATTACCCTGTGACATTACTGAAGGGAATATGGGAGATATTTATCTTTCTGAGGGACAACCAGAGAAAGCCTTTGAATTATTTAATCAAATAAAAGATACTGTGAGGCTGGGAAGATATTATCTGATTAAAAAAAATTATACACAGGCAAAAGATGAATTTATAAAAAAACTTTCGGAATATGAAAAACAGAGAAATGCAGACAGATTGTTCTGTTTATATACAGGTCTCGGACTTGCTGAAGAAGGGCTTGAAAACTATGAAGAGGCTAAAGGATATTATCTTAAAGCAGTGGATTTAATAGAAGAACAGAGAAACAGCCTGAATTTTTTCCAGAGGAAGAATTATTTTCAGGGAAAAATTTATTCTTTTGGCAGACTTGAACCATATGAGGGTCTTGTAAGAGTTTATCATTATCTTAATAATGATGATGAAGGCTTTTTATATTCGGAGAGCACAAAAGCAAGGCTTTTCTCAGAAGATATAGCAAGGAAATATGAAGGCAGTGATTGCAGGATTCCCGAAGCAGTAGCCCTGGAAGAAAGAGAAATAATTAATCTTATAGCTTCTTTATATAAACAGATGGAGATTGCTGAAGAGAAAGATAACTATGACAGAATAGTGGAACTGAATAGGGAACTGAAAGGAATGAAGGAAAAACAGGAGATTTTTATAAAGAAACTCAGACAGATTTATCCGGAATATGCTTCTATTATGTATCCGAAACCTTTAATGGCAGAAGAGATAAAATTAAATTCAGATGAAGTTCTTATAGAATATGAGGTAACAGAGAGAGAAACTCTTGCATATCTCATAAAGAATAAAGGAATAGTTAAAACTGTAGATGTTCGGATATCCAGAGAGGAACTTGTTAATCTTATCACATCATACAGGGGAGCTTTTGAAGATGTAAAAAATCTTTCTGATTTTTCCAGATTCAATCCTGAAACAGGGAAGAAGCTTTTTGATCTCTTACTTAAAGACCTTCTTTCAGAAGTGAAAAACGAGAAGATTGTTATAATCCCCGATGACATACTCTGTATACTTCCCTTTGAAGCCCTTGTGACGGAAATAAATAATTTTCATATGAAAGACGGTAAATACGGCCCTTATCCTGAAGGAGTTAAATATACAGGAGACCTTTACAGTATTACTTATTATCAGTCAGCTTCTGCTCTGACTGTTACGGAGAATCTCTATAAAGGAGGAGGGAAAAAAGGTCTTTTTGCAGCAGGAGACCCTGTATTCAGTGAACATGACGAGAGAATTGAACATAAGAATTCACCTGAAGACCCATTTTTACTCTCATTTCAGAGTGCTCTTACAGATGGAGGTTATTTTTCCTTTCAGAGATTACCGGCCACAGGAGAACTTATAAACAGTCTGTCTGTAATTTTTTCAGGTAATATAGACTCTATGACAGGGTTTGATGCAACAGAGACAAATGTGAAAAGTAAAAAACTTGATGATTATAAATACCTACTTTTTGCCACACATGGGATTCTCAATAATGATGTGCCTTATATAAAAGAACCTGCTCTGGTAATGACTCTTGTAAACAATCCTGAAGGAGAAGACGGTTTTCTCACTATGGGTGAGGTAATGAATATAAATATGGGAGCAGAAATATCAGTCCTTTCCGCCTGTAAGACAGGTCTCGGGAAAAATCTGAGAGGCGAGGGAGTTATGGGAATGGGAAGAGCTTTTCAGTATTCAGGTGTTAAAAGTGTATTGATAAGCCTCTGGAGTGTTGAGGCTGTATCTACGAACATAATGATAGAAAAGTATTTTGAATATTTAAAAGAGGGGGCCGGTAGCAGGGAAGCTCTCCGTAAAGCGAGAGCTTATATAAGAAAAGAAGGTTATGAACATCCCATTTTCTGGGCTTCTTTCATACTTGTGGGGAATTAATTTAGCAGTAAGCTTTTTAAGAGTGAAGAAGGAATTTTTTATTATAATATTGAATTCAAAATATACCGTTTCATAATTAAATTTTATACAGAAAGGGTGGCGAAATGAATATGTTTTCCGGAAAAAAGACTTTATGTAAACTTCTGGCCTTATCAGTTATTTTTATTATCTTCCTTGTGAACTCCTCTGTCATTGCTTCTGATGTCTACTGTCCTAAATGCGGAACAAAAGTGGAGTCGTCTGATGTATTCTGCCGTAAGTGCGGTAATAAAATGGGAGGAAGTTCTTCCTCGCCGGGTACATCCGGTTCATCCAATCTTATAAGAGGTGATAACTGGTCGAAAGAAATTTCTTTTAAAGATAAAGAAAGGGCAGGTGAAAACTGGGTTAAATCAGAGGAATTTAATAGTACGGGCGTATGGCATGTTTATCATAAGGGAGAGAATTCTAAAATATGTGTAAAACAGAAGATTGCAGTAGATGATATAACTAAAATGGAATTTAAGTGTAAATTACAGATAAATAGACGGGATGGCTCTGGATATCTTGCCTGTACATATCTTGATGAAAGCGAGAAGGAACTTGGTAGTAGTATAATTTTATGTGGTTATGATACTACTTATGATAATATGGAATTAAAAAATAAGCCATATCAGCATATTATTGAATCTACATTTGAAGCTATACCATGGAAAGCCTGTAGAATAGATTTTCAGGATGAATTTTCAACTTATTTATATGGTATAGAGAGTAAAGAAGTAAAATTTATTGAGATAAGACTTATCTGCACCAGTGTATATAATGATAGAACAGAAATATGGGCCGGCGATTTTGACCTTCGTTACAAAGGAGGATTGATAAAATGAGAACAAAAAATATACTGATTTTATTTTTAATAATATTTTCTTTTTTTATTTTATTTTCTATCAGTCTTGCATCAGATTACTGTCCTGCCTGTGGAGCAAAAGTAGAGGTTGCTAATAAATATTGCCCTGAATGCGGAGCCAAACTGGGAGGAAGTTCTTCATCTCCCGGTTCGTCTGGTTTATCCAACCTTATAAGAGGTGATAACTGGTCAAAAGAAATTTCTTTTAAAAATAAAGATTATGCTGGAGAAAATTGGGTTAAATCAGAGGAATTTAATGACACAGGTATATGGCATGTTTATCATAAGGGTGACGCATCGAAAATAACTGTAAAGCAGAAGATCGTAGTAGATAATATAGCTAAGATGGAATTTAAATGTAAATTGCAGATAAATACATATGCAAGGGGAATAGGATATATTGCCTGTACATATCTGGATGAAAGTGAGAAAGAACTTGGTAGTAGTATAATTTTATGTGGTTATGAAGGTGATGTTACTTACGATAAACTGGAATTAAAAAATAAACCGGATATGCATATTATTGAAGCTAATAACTCTATACAATGGAAGGCATGTAGAATAGATTTTCAGGATGAATTTGAAACCTATTTATACGGTATAGACAGTAAAGAAGTAAAATTTATTGAAATAAGACTTGTTTGCGCAACTGAAATAATAAATTGTTACACAACCCCTTCAAATAATAAATCGGAAATATGGGCCGGTGATTTTGATCTTCGTTCAAAAGGAGGATTGATAAAATAACCCTATTCTCTTAATCCCCTTCCCAGAATAATTTCACCTTCTGCTTCTCCTTTTTTGACAGGATGCTGTCTATTTTTTGATTCATCAGATACCTTTTCATGGACATACTGATATATTTCATCTACAGTGATATATCCGTTTTTATTCATATCAGCTTTACCTTCAAGTCCTTCTAAAAGGTAATAGGTAAATATGCCGTGTCCGAGATTATCTGACTCCATAGCAACTTCATTGGCACTGCTTGCACTTATGAGGAGTCTTCCTGTACCTGAGGAAAGCTGGGTGAGAAAATCATCCGAAATATTGCCTGCCTTTATAATTTCATTACAGAAAGTCTTTCCCCCTGAAGAACCACTGTAACAGGAATCTATAAAGAATACTATACGTTTTGAGCTTATTCTTGAAAATATTTTATTAATATCCTCCATAGGGAGAGCAGTGGCAAATAGTCTGTCAGGTTTTGCATCATAGGTTACAATATATTTTGTTAAACCGTCTGCTTCATTACTGTTCGGACTTACTTCAGGAGCTCCATGACCTGAGTAATAAATAAAAACAAGATCATCTTTTCTTGCTTTTTCGGCAAGGAATATGCCAAGGGCAGCTCTGACCTCTTCAAGTGTGGCATGTTCATTCAGAAGCAACAGGACATGATCCTTCTTAAAACCTGCTTTATTTATGAGATAATCATACATGGATTGAGCATCTGTATCACTGTATCTTAAATTTGAAAGAACGGGACTTGCATAATTTTTTATACCTATTACTACAGCCCATTTGTCTCTTTCTACGGGAGTATAGATTACGCAAAAAATCTTTTTTGCTTCTTTACCTGCAGAATCAACAGCTCTTATAGAGATAAAATTAGTCCCTGATTTTAACTCCATATCTCTTGTAAAGGGATATTCTTTTTTCCCCTCTGCTCCGTCGAGCTTTTCTCTCCATTCCGCTTCATCATCACTTTTACCTGAATAGATTGATATTTCAAATGATTTCAGTTCGTTTAAAGCCTTTGCAGTGCCTTCTACTTTTATCCTGTTTTCAGAGGTTTTAAAAGTTTCCCCGCTGGCAGGAAGATTTTTTACTTCTATAGATGGTCCTTCAGAACTTTTCTCTCCATTATAAGAAATTTTGTTTACTGAAGGAGTCGGAGTTATATCAGGCAATGATTTATATCCAATGGTTTCGGTAGCATTTGTTGCATAGTTACCGGGAAATTTTAAAGCTTCTTCCTTATTACTCCTGGCCTCATCATAGGCAGGGTCAATCTCTAAAGCTTTATCAAAACACCTGATAGCTTCTTCATATTGTCTGAGACTGCTTAAGGCTTCTCCTTTGTGATTCCAGGCAGTACTGAGATTGGGATTAACTTTTATGACCTTATCAAAACATTTTATAGCTTCCTCATATCTTCCCAGTTTATTCAATACTACCCCTTTGTTGCTCAATGCTTTTATATAGGAGGGATCAATTTCTAAAGCTCTGTTAAAATATTTGATAGCATCGTCATATCTTCCCATACTGTATAAATCTATTCCCTTATTGTTAAATTCTTCTGCTGTTTCTGCTCCGGCATAAGAAAGATTTAAAAAAAGAAAAAGAAAGATTGTTATAATAAAGTAAAAACCTTTATATTTCATATGTTTTTCCCCCTTTACTTCAATAAATTCTTTACTTCAGGATTATCTGGATCTAAATCTCTGGCTTTTATAAATGCTTTTTTTGCTTCTTCGTTATTCCCCTGTGCTCTGTAGGCTTTACCGAGCCCTATATAAGCCTTTACGCTGGCACAGTCATATTTGATTGCATTATAAAACCATGTTACTGAATTTTCATAATCCCTGTTAAGGAGCGAGATCATGCCGAGATTGTAATAGGCTGTGGCACATGAAGGATTTATATTTATTGCCTGTCTGTACTGTTCGGCTGCTTTGTCGAATTTATTTTGATTGTAATATTGATCTCCCATATTTATATATGGAGCTTCTTCTGAAAGCATACTTTTTATTCCCATGAAATTTTCCGGAAAAGCGAGAAAGAGTTTTAAGTTTTCACAATAATAATCAGCAAGTTTTTTTATGTCACTTCCTTCTCTTTTTGACATATCTTCCGTAACAGCCATGATTAACTCTCCTTCAGAAGTAATTATTACTATCTTATTGTTTATCGTTTCAACTTTAATATCGGCCGGTTTAATGCCTCTGGCAATTATATATCTGAGTCTTGCTGCAACTGTTCTGGCTTTTTCTAAAGGAGAGGAACGGCTTTTAGAGTCTTCTATATTGAAAAAAGGCTGTGAATTTATATATATGTCACCTGTTATACTTCCGGGAATTTTTTTCTCATAACATGTGATATTCAGTTTAATTCTGTAAATGTAGTTTATACCGGCAGAGAAATCATTGTTCTCCGGCTCTATTTCAATGGCTCTGGTAAAGTAATTTTTTGCACCTGTTTCATCATTTAAATTCATATAGCATAAACCGGTTTTATAATAAATAGAAGCTTTTCTGTCAGAATATTTAAGAGCTTTTTCGAAATATTCTATAGCTTCTTTATATTTTTTATTAAATCCGTAAATAGTTCCCAGGTTTTCACAGGATTTTCCCGATTCAGGATTGATTTGAAGTGCTCTTTTATAAAGTTCTTCTCCTTTTGTCATATCTTTTTTAGCATAAATATTTCCAAGGTAATTCATTAATAAAGGATTATCGGGATGTTTTTTGAGGAGGTTTTCATATATTCCTGCCAGTTCTTCTGTTTTTCTGAGTTTTTCCGCCGTAAAAGATAGATACTTATAGATTTCAATAAAATTACTGTCTTCCTGAATACTTTTCAGAAAGTAATTCCATGCCTCATCAGGCCGGTTTTCTTCATAAAGCTCAAGACCGGTGCAGAAATTTTTAAAGGAAGATAAATTTGCCGGAGTGTTAACATGGAGTTTACTGTCTTCCGGTAAAGACAGGTTAAGGTGATTTGCCACACTGATAATAATTTTTGACTGAATATCGAAAAGGTTTTTCAGCTCATCTTCTGAAGGATTTCCTGTAAAATCTTCTTCTGCTGTTACTTTACCGTTTTTAACATCAAATAGTTCATATTTTACCTTTATTTTACTGTCTTTTCTGTCAATAGTCCCGCTTATAATATAATCAAAAGAGAAAGCTTTGCCTGTCTGTTTTTTTAATGACAGATCGAGAGGTTTATTTATATCTATTCCCAGTTCATCCAGTTCTAACAGAATTTTCTCTCTTTCAGGGCTATTTATACCTTCAATAGAGGAAAGTTTCTCTATAAAAGTTTCGGTAAATCCTTTTCCCAGCGGGCTGTCAGAGGAACAATAAAAATTTACTACTCCTGTATTAAGAGTTTTTGCCGGAAAAGAGTAAGAACATGTTATAATCAGAAATATGGCAATTAACAGACATCTGTATTTCATAGAAATTCCTCCTGATAAATTTAATCTCCTACAAGGATAAAAGGAGCCCAGAATACAGGGTGTTCATAACCCTGGCTTCTTATGTATTGCCTTGCTTTTTTAAGTGCTTCCATATTACTCTTACCTTCTTTTAGATATTCAAAATATTTTTCTGTCATTATATTGGTTGATACTGACTCAACACTCCAGAGACTCATTAATACACTCCTGACGCCTGAATACTGAAAAGCTCTTCCCATTCCCATAACTCCCTCTCCTTTCAATGTTTTTCCGAGACCTGTCTTACAGGCAGATAGTACAGCCACATCTGCTTCCATGTTTTTATTCATTACCTCTCCCATTGTGAAAAAGCCGTCTTCTTCTTTATTATTCACAAGGGTTAATACCAGGGCAGGTTCTTTTATATAGGGCACATCATTATCGAGTATGCCGTGAGTTGCAAATAAAAGATAGGTGTAATCTTTCAAATCTTTATTTTTTATATTTTGTTCATTTGCAGAAAGGCCTGTGTATAAGTCAATTTTTCCCTGGAATAAGACAGATAGTTTTTGAATAATCTCTCCTGTAAGAGAGAGTCTTGAGAATTGTATAAAACCTTCATTTAAGACAGCATTCTGAAAAGAGAGAATAAAATCTGATTGAGGAGAGGTTTTTTCATCAGATCTCAGATCTTTATCGCTGAAAACCGGGTCGCCTGCCGCAAATAAACCTTTCTTACCTCCTCCTTTGTTGAGGGTTCTGATCATAGATAGTGCGCTGGCAGACTGGTAATAGGAAATATTATAAGTATCTCCCATATAGGTTAATCCTTGAGGGCAGGGGCCGTATTTCCCCTCTTTTATCTGATAATTGTCCGATATGTCTGTTATGAGAGCTTCAAAAGGGAGGATACCAAGTATTTCATCGGGGACTATGATAATTTTTTCATTTTTAATTTCTGACAGAAGATCTTTCATGAGAAGTTCATATAATTTCTTTCCTGTTTGAGGATTGAATTTTGCAAGATCTGAATAAGAGTTTATTGTTTCAAAAGTACTTCTGTATGATTTAACAAGAGTTGTCAGTTCTTCTCCTGTTAAAGGGATAATAAGAGTTTTTATGATTTTACCTTTTTTTATAAGATAGGCAAAGGTTACTGTATCAGTAACTTCATATTCTATAAGGACTTCTCCTTCTTTCAAGTTTATCTCTTCTATCTTTAAGGGTCTGGTATACATAATAGAGGCATATTCAGGATAGTTCTGTCTGAGTTTACTTATGAATTTTTCCTGTTCTGTTTTAAGAGGTTTAAGTTCTTCCTCAAGTTCCTTAAATCTCTCCTGATTATTCTTTTCATAGGCAATATCCATTTGTTGATATATAGAGGCAATTTTATTAGTTAAGTCTCTTTCTTTTTCTGCCAGTTCTTCCGGGAGTTTACAGTCTGTTCCTTCGTATTTTCTTGCTATTTCTTCAGAGAGGACTCTTGCCTTTGTGCTTTCTGCATAGAGGAAACTTTCACTGTCCCTGTTCAGATAGTGAAGAACTCTCACCAGTCCCTCATATGCTTCAAGTCTGCTGAAAACTCCGACTTTACCATCAAAGAAATTCTTTCTCTGTGATGGTGTAAGGGAGTCTCTCTGATGTTCTACGAGTTCCACTGCTTTTTTGTAGTATTTTTCTGCTTCTTTATAGTTTTTCAGTCCCTCTTCTGATAGACCAAGACCAAGATAGGATAAAAACAAAGTCCCAAAATTTCTTGTTCTTTCACCTGATTGTAATGTATCAAAAAAATTTTCTTTTGCTTTTTTATAATCTTTCTTTATAAGATAATATTCACCTGATCTTGAAGAATTTTTATAGTCTTTTAAAATCTCTTTTAATTTAATTATATTACCCTGTGCGAGATAAACATCTACCATATTACCTTGAACTATAACTTTAAAAAGCCAGGTATTTCTTTTTTCCAAAGCCTTTGTGTAATAATCCAATGATTTCTCATATTCACCTGAACATGAATAAGCTAAACCGATGTTATTTAAAGCATTCCCTTCTCCCTGAATATCATCGAATTGTTTGGCTATCTCCAGAGCCTTTGTTAAATATTCAAGAGCTTTCGGATAATCCCCTAAATTTGAATAAACCATACCGATGTTATTTAAAGCATTCCCTTCTCCCTTAACATTACCAATTTTTCTATATAACTCTAGAGTTTTCGTGTAGTAATCTAATGATTTCTCATATTTACCTAAATATGAATAACAATTACCAATGTGTATTAAGTTATCTCCTTCTCCTTGAATATCACCGATTTTTCTGGCTATCTTAAGAGCATTCGTGTAATAGCCCAATGACTTTGAGTAATTTCCTACATCTGAATAAACATTACCAATGTCTTGTAAATCTTTTTCTTCTCCTTTACTATCGTCGATTTGTCTATCTATCTCCAGAGCTTTTTTATGGTAATCCAGTGCCTTTTGGTATTCACCTAAAGAATTATAAACAATGCCAATGTTACCTAAAATAGCCCCCTCTCCCTGAAGATTACCAATTTTTCTATGTATATCCAAAGCCTTTGCATAGTAATCTAAAGATTTTTTATATTCATCTAAATGTAAATAAATTAATCCAATGTCATTTAAAGTAACCCCTTCTCCTTTTGCATCACCGATTTTTCTTTTTATCTCCAGAGCCTTTGTATAATAATCTAAAGATTTCTTATATTCGTTTAAAGAATAATAAGTTTTACCAATTTTACCTAAATCATCCCCTTCCCCATTAACATCACCGATTTTTCTGTTTATCTCCAGAGCTTTTGTATAATAGTCTAGAGCTTTCTCATATTTACCCAAGCCTGAATAAACAACACCGATGTTATTTAAAGTATCACATTCTCCTTTAATATCACCGATTTTTCTTTTTATCTCCAGAGCCTTTGTGTAAAACTCTAAAGCTTTCTCATACTTACTTAAAGAATGATAAACATTGCCAATGTTATTTAGAGCAATAAAAATTCCTTCATTATAACGATTTTCTTGAAATATCTTTAAAGCCTTTTCCCATTTATCCAATGCACTTTGAAAATCTGATTTATTATAAAGCTCTACCCCTTCATCAATTAAACGGCACCCTTCATTAATAGATGAAGAATTAACTATTTCATTCAATTTTTCCGAACATTCTTTCTTTAATTTTTGAACCTCAGTATTTGTTGGATCTAGTTCTAATGCTTTATCATAACATTTGATAGCCTCTTCATATTTTCCTATCTCATTCAGTGCACTTCCTTTAATAGCCCAGACAGGTGCTGCTAGTATTTCACTACCTAACTCAACCAGAGCTTTATCATAACATTTAATTGCTTCTTCATATTTACAAAGATTTCCCAGAGCAATTCCCTTTAAACACAATATAAAACGGGGATTTTTATAACCAAGTTCCAGCGATTTATCATAACATTTAATTGCTTCTTCATATTTCCCCAGTTTATCCAGCGCATTTCCCTTAATAGCCCAGACATGGTTGTCCTTAGTACCAAGTTCCAGCGATTTATCATAACATTTAATTGCTTCTTCATATTTCCCCAATTTATCCAGTGCAATTCCTTTAAGAGACCATACATTGCTGTCTTTTGGGACAAGTTCCAGCGATTTATCATAACACTTAATCGCCTCATCATACTTTTTCTGATCGTATAAAGCCTTTCCTTTCTTAACCCATTCCTCTGCAGTTTCAGCCCCGGCAGGTATAATACTTATCAGTAAAATCAATAGAATTGTAATAGCTATTATGGCTTTTTTAGAATACATAGTTTTCTCCATTTCTTTAAAGGAGTGCCAACGTAGTAATAGTAATAGTCTTTATAATATTTTATTCTCTATAGTTAATAAAAAATCCTTTAATCACAACTTCTACAAAAATTTGCACTCTCAATTATTAATTTTAAGGATAATTCCACTATGGATAGGGATTTATCTCGATAAATATCAAGTAAATAAAGGATTTGTTTCGCTTTATAAAGAATATTTATATACTATATAGATAAAAAGAATTTAACTGTTTGATAAAAAGATAATGAGTAAAGAAAGCGGAGGAGTATATTTATGCAGCAACAAAAACAAAATTATTTTAAAGAAGAATTCAAAAAAATAATTGAATTTAAACAGAGAGGAGAATGTTCCACCTCAGTTCGTGAAGCAGGTAGAATTTTCGAAGAATTGTTGCGACAGATTATACAGGAATATCTCTCTCAGGTAAATTTTTCAACAAGAAAGGCAATATTTGATGCAGAAATGGAAATAGGAAAAGGAACGAAGGGCATAGCTGATTTTCAATTCGGGCAGCTTGTAGGTATATGGAGAGGATGTCGTTTGATCGATGTTGTAGAAGACCTTGAAGGCCGTTCTGCCAGAACCCTTAAAGGAATTGACCTGAATATTATATGTGAGCTCAGAAATGATTGTATCCATAATGCCCATATTCCCGATGAACATGATATAGAGTATGTTATGTCGTCTCTCAGGACTTATCTTACTTATTTTGGTATTTCACTATCGGAATCCACAGGCCAGATTCCAAGAAGTATAGCAGAAGTTTCTGATTTACTCAGAGAACGTTTCTCCTCTGTAGAAGTTATTGAAGGAACATCCGCTTTTTATCGCCGTCTTACTGAAATAATATCCCGTCCTGAAGTGGATACCTATGACCTCACATTTCTGGTGGAAAAACCACCTTCTCTTCCTAAAGTCAGGCCTCAGAATGATCCTGCAAAGGAATATTTTGATCTGATACGTAAAAGAGTTGTAAATAATGAAGCAAGACTGAGGCGTATCATAACTTTTAATAATCCTGCCAAATCGGCATGGATTTTATTTCATCTTGTAGGAGCACATCATGAAGTTTTTGAGGAAAATATGATTCTTGCTTATTTTGATGCAATGAGATCCAATCAGGTATGTGATATAATGCTTCCAAATATAGCGATGTACTATCCAGGTGATAATCCGAATGATGGTATAGCATGGCTTTATTCACATCAACAGGACATTCATCAGAATTTTATCGGTCTCAGCGGAAGTAATCTTTTTAATACAATGCGTCGTATTTATATAAACTGGTTTAAAAGTTGTGACCTCCTTACAGAAGAAAAAGCATTTCAACAATTTACAAAAATATTCGGTCAGGTAAAAAATGTACAGGAAATAAGATCTATAGCAGAAAAATATTATGAAGCAATTCTATTGAATGATGATGAACTTAATAAATCCGTTAATTACTGGTCTCATTTATTTAAGAAATATGACGTAGATGGTACATATACAGAAGAACACAGGAGAACTACCCGGAAATTATCGCTTAATACGTTTAATAGTGAAGATGAGCAACTTTATTATGAGAAACTGAGAGAGGTATGGGAAGATGAGATACTGGAAGATCATGAAAAAGAAGAATTAGATACACTTGTAGAAGTATTATCAATTCCCCATGAAAGAACTGTAGAACTGGAAGAGATGGTAAAGAAAGAACTCGGTATTATTCAGGTCAATGAAAAAAGTTTTAATAGTTATATAAAGCTTCTTGAAACTTTTTCCAGAAAAGGGATCATAGATGAAAATCAGAGAGCCCTGTTACATAAAAAAGCAGAGACTTTCGGTATCCCCTCACATGTTTCCGTAGAAATGGAAGCCAGTCTCTATTATAAAAAAGGATTAGAACTTAAAGAAAATGGCAATAAAAAAGAAAGTCTCATTTTTTTTAAGACTGCTTCATCATTAATACCTTCCTGTGAAAATTACAGGAAAGAATATGAGCTTATGATAGGAGAATAACATTAGAAGTAATGTTGTATGTTTATATGAGAATCGTAACGCGTGACGGGAGAAACAGATTCTCGTTCTTCGTTGTGAACGAACCGGTCGTGACCGTTATTGGGAAAATATATGTGGAAAAATAGATTATAATAGTTTATAAGGAAAATTATTTTGAAATTACCGGTAGAAAGGACTGAACGTGCATATGGCAAATCAAAGGTCAAGAATAACAATAGAAGATACCTTTCGTTATCATGGCGGCCTTGTATTCGGCTTATTTATTGAAAGTTATGAAAAATTTCCTTTAGTTGTCGGGTGCAGTATAAAAACATTTAATGAAAAAATTATAGATATACCTGCTAAATATCTGTTATCCCCCGGCCATGCTGTCTGGTCTGTTACTGCTCCTGATGAATGTGCCAGAGGGACTGGCTTTAACCTTGAATGGAATGGTTATATTATCTTTGCTCTTTATGAAGACAGGACATTTGCAAAAAGACTGGCAGATACCGGATGGATTCGATGGCACATTATAAGTTTAATTGGCTCAAGTTCAGCAGGTCTGGATATGCAGGATGAATATATCGAATCTAAATATGGTAAAAGGATGAATGTATGGAAACCATTATAAATATATAAGTTTTTTTAGTAATATCTAAAAAATTAACTGTTACCACTGCAGGTTTTTTTGTATTTTTCCGCTTCACAAAAATAACCTTCTGCTATCTGAACATTCCCCCTTTTTTCTTCTACCATACCCATTTCACTGTATAAAAACTGTAAATCAAAGAATTCCAGATTTTTTTCTGCTTCTTTAAAATAATCCATTGCTTTTTCTAAATCCTTTTTCTTATGGTATATCTTTCCCAGAGTGAGATATACTTCAGGCATTATATGGAGATTACCCTGTAAATACTCTTCAGCTTCTTTACATTGCTGGAGTGCTTCATTCTTTTTCCCTTGATCACATAAGATTTTTGCTTCCGTAAGATAGATGTAACCCAGGTCATGAAACAGTCCGTCATCCTTTATGTTTCCGGGTAAACAGTTTATACTCTTTTTAATAAATTTATGAGCATCATCAAAATTCTTCTCGAACCGGAAGGTTTCAGCAATTTCATTGTAAATCTGACATTTATTCCGCCATTCTTCGGGATTTAACTGTTCAATTAAATTCAGATCGTCATAATAATTCTCTCTGGCTTTCTCATATTCACCTGCTCTTAAACGGGCTCTTGCCAGTCCTCCGTAAGAAATTGCAAGACCTTCCATATCCTGAATTTCTTTTTTAAATATGACACTTTTACTCAGAGATGAAATAGCTTCTTTCTTTTTTCCCATCTGACTGTAAAGATTCCCAAGTGTGTCATAAATCTGAGCTGTTAAAAATACATCATCTTCTGCAAGTCTAAGAGCTTCTTTAAGTTCTTCTTCTGCATCCATCATAGCGTTCATATCTCTTTTATTCTCTTTTAATAGTATTGCTTTATAGTGATGACCTGTAGCTTTTACAGATTGATTGAGTGTATCACATTCGAGAGCTTCTTCTAATAATCTCTGTGCATCTAATGGATCTTTTTTATGTATACACCATGCCATTTCAATCTTTGCCAGAGCTTTTAACTCTCCTGTCGCTTCTGAAATCAATTTCTCAAAAATTTCTGCTCCTTTCTTAAAATCTCTTTTACAATGAGAAGTTATAAGACCTTTATAAAACTCTACTTCATTTGTTAAAATTTTTATATAGTTTTCATTCTCTGATTTATTATTCAGAATTTCTATGAGTTCATTCAGTTCTTTCTCGGATTCTGTTGTTTTTCCAAGTTTATATAAAGTTACAGCCAGATAAAATTTAATTTCAATTTTATTTCTTATAGCATCTGTACACTCAAGAGCTCTGGCAAAGAGTTTACATGCTTCATCATTTTCGTTGTTATCCATACGTTTTATAGCAGTGTGAAAATAAAAATCACAGGCCTTTTCATAATCTCCGGTTTTTTCCAGATGAGAAGCAATTAATATATGGAGATTATAATCTTCATTTTTTTGAAATTTTAAATATTTCATAAGCATATTGGATAGAAATTGATGATCTATTTCCCTGATATTATTATCTATCTTTTCATAAGCACTTTCAATTACATGTTTATTTATAAATCCGTATTTTTCTAATCTCATTATACCTATATCATATTCCCTGGGAGCAATTCCCCAGTAAGATAGAATTCTTCTGAAATTTTTAATTTTACTTACTTCAATTCCATTTTCATGAAAGTATGAAAGGAGCTCCAGAATTCTTCTTTCATTTCCTTTTAGAAGTGATAGAGGCTCTCCTATATGGCTTTCTATTATATGTTTAATTTCCTGAATTTCTCTGTCCCCATATTCTTTTAATATTTCAATTATTTCAATTATTTTTCCGGGAACTATATAATCTGATTTATTAATGTTTATAATAAAATTAATTATTTCATCTGTTTTTTCTCCGAGAGACACTTTTTTCTTTTCTAAACCGGCAATTAATAATGGTTTTATATCTTTTTCGTTTATATAAGGTATCTTTATTTTTGTTATCTTACTGTTTCTTATTAAAATTTGAAGGTTATCAGGTATGCTGTATTTATTATTTGTATCTACAATGGAACAGATTAATATATTTTTAGCAGGATATTCTATAAAATACCTGAAAAATTTCACTGCTGTTTCAGGTATATTTTCCATGTTATGGATTATTATTAATACAGGTTTTTTAGAGCTTTTTTTAATTATTTCTTTTGCCAGTTTATTAAAGCAGTTAACCTGGCTTTGAGGATTTATTTCTCTTTTTTTTAACCATTCATCATAAATTGGCATAAGGATTTTGCCTAATGCCGGAACATAACCGATAGTAGCTGTACTTAATCTGGAAAAACTGGGCAATCCAATATCTTTATGAAAACTGAATATAGAATCATATTTTATATTAAGAGGTTTTTCAAAAGGGATAAATGCATTATCAAAAATACCTGCCCATTTTAATCTTATTATCTGCTCTTTAGAAATCCTGCAGTCACTGATAAATTTTTTAATAAGTGTATTTTTTCCTATACCTTTATTACCTAAAATAAGAGTGAGTAAAGGGTTATCTTCTTTTGTAGATATTTCCCATAATTCTTTTAGTTGATTTAATTCTCTTTCAGAAACGATTGTACAATCTCTTTCATATTCTATCATAGCGGGGCCTCCTTCATTGGGATTAACAAATGGCATATGTTTAATTACTCTTCACTTTCCCTTATTTCCTTTTCCAGTAATTTCTTCTCCTTATGTAAAAATTGAAGTTCAAAATCTTCCAGATTTTTTTCTGCTTTATTAAAATAGTCTATGGCTTTTTTAAAATCTTTTTTTCTTCTGTATATTCTTCCAAAAGATAGATAAATTTCTGGTATTATATGGAAATTATCCTTTAAATGTAATTCTGCTTCCATACACCTTTTAAGAGCCATATCGGGCTTATTATCATCACATAGGATTTTCGATTCCATAAGAGATAAATAACCGAGAGTCCTTCTTGTATTATCTTCCGTATCTTCTTTCGGAATAATTTCTCTGCACTTTTCAAGCTCAATAGAAGCTTTCCCAAGCTTCCCTTCAATTCTGTATGTTTCCGATATTTCAATATAGATCTGACATTTATTCCACCAGGCCTGAGGATTTAATTTTTCTATTAAATTCAGATCTTCTATATAGTTTTCTCTCGCCTTTTCATACTCTCCTGCCCGTAAATAAGTTCTTGCCAGTCCTCCGTAGGAAATTGCCAGGCCTTCCATATCCTGAATTTCTTTTTTGCATTCAATACTTTTATTAAGAGCAAAAATAGCTTCATCTTTTCTTTTAATCTGACTGTACAATGAGCCCAGGGTATTGTAAATCTGTCCTTTTAAGAATAGATCATCTTCTGCCAGTTCCAGAGCTTTTTTAAGTTCTTCTTCTGCTTCTCTTAAAGACTGTTCGTCTCTTTTATTCTCTTTAAGTATTATAGCTTTATAATGATGTCCTGTAGCTTTTGTAAATTGATTGACTTCATATTTAAGGGCTTCTTCTACCATAGTATAAGCTTTTTCCGGGTTTTTTCTGTATATGGACCATGCAAATTCAATTTCTGCCAGAGCCTTTAATTCGCCGGAGGATTCTAAAATTACTTTTTCGAAGATTTCTGCTCCTTTTATGAAATCTCTCTTACCATGGGAAGTAATAAGTCCTGTATAAAATTCTACTTCATGTCTTAATGTTTTTACATGAATGTCTTCTTCTGTCTCTCTGTTTAGTATTGTAAGCAGATCTTCAAGTATTAATTCTGCTTCTCTAAAATTTCCTGATTTATATAAAGCTACACTTAAATAAAATTTTATTTTCATCTGTTTTTCTGTTTCTGATATATAGCAAAGAGCTTTTTTAAAGAAATTAATAGCTTCATCATTTTGATTATCTTGAAGGCGTCTTAAAGCTGTCTGTACATAAAATTCACCTGCTTTTTCCAGTTCTCCTTTTTGTTCAAAATTATAAGCAAGCAACGGAAAAAGTTCATATTTTTCTTCACTTTCAATAGTTAAGATTTCAAGGAGACTGTTACATATGAAATTATGATCTTCTTTTCTTATAACATCATTTATTTTTTTATAAGCTGTTTCAATTACATGTTTATTTATAAATCCGCATTTTTCTAATTTTATAATTCCTATTTCATATTCTCTCGGACTGATACCCCAGTGAGAAAGAATATCTTTGAAATTTTTAATTTCTTTCAGATCAATTTCACCATGGTAAAGATATGAAAAAAGTTCAAGGATTCTTCTCTCACTTTTTTCCAGGAGTGACAGTGGGTCTCCAGTATATTTTTTTATCAGATGCTTGATTGTGTCCATATCCTCATGATGATAATCTTCTAATATAGCAAGTAATTCTATTATTTTACCCGGTACTATATAATCTGATTTATTAATATCCAGAATAAAGTTGATTATTTCCTCTGCTTTTTCAGGTTGTATGGAACTGTTTTGCAGTTTTACAGTTAAAATTTTTCTGAGATCCTTTTCTTTGATATAAGGTATTTCTATTATTTCTCCTTTATTTATTTTTGACAGTCTTTCAGGTATTTTATATTTATTATCTGTATTTATAAGAGAACATAAAAGTATATTGCTGGCATGGTAATCCGTAAAATAGATAAAGAATTTTAATGCTGTATCAGGTATTTCTTCCGTATTATTAATTACTATTAAAAGCGGTTTTTTATAACTTCTCTTCTTCAGTTCTTCTGCTAGTTTATGAAAACATTTAATCTGACTTTTCGGGTCTTTTGATATTTTCTGCAGCCATTCATCATAAACAGGGGAGAGGATTTTCCCTACTACCGGAACATTACCTATAATTGCTGTGCTTAATCTGGAGATACTCGGTAATCCCGGAATATTTCTGTGAAAATTAAACAGCGAGTCATATTTTATATTCAGAGGTTTTTCAAAAGGTGTAAAAGCATCTGCAAATATACCGGCCCATTTTAATCTTACTATCTGTCCCTCCGGAATCTGAAGTTTCTTAATAAAATGTTCAATAAATATTTTTTTCCCTATGCCTTTTTCACCGGGAATTAGAGTAAATAAAGGAGTTTCTTCCGTTCTGCATTTTTCCCAGAGATTTTCCAGCTTCTCCAGTTCTTTTACTGGTTCAATATAATACAGACTTTTTTTCATTTTTAAAACCTCCTGATATAATTCGGGAAATTTTTATTAAGATCGTGTCATAGATTTAATTCTTTTTATTTATATTAACTTATGAGTATGAAACCATCATGGATAAAATAATTAAATTCCAGAAATAATTTAATAAATCCTTCTTCAGGTGCTGAATAGTTTTTGAGAAAAATTACTCATAATATTTCCCGGAATTCATTGTCTGGACATGAATGAGCTATTTGCCAATGATAAATACAAATAATATTAATTTAAAAAGTATAAGTTGTATATTTATTTGAGAAAAAAAGTGAAAAATAGAATAAGGAGGTGAATATAATGGCTTTGAGATGTTCTTGTTGCACTAATGAGCAGGATTTAAAGAAATGCAGGCACTGTGGATACTGGTGGTGTCCCAACTGCAGGAATTATACCGAGTGGTGTCCGAGATGTAAATCTTATTCCTGTTATTAATGAGTTTATCTGGCACACTATTGTGAATGTGTGCCAGATAGTTCGGTTTTATCCTTCATCGGTTTTTCTGTAGCAATGGGGCGAGAAATCGATTAAGAAAAAAATATTTTAAGGAGGTAAGTTTTTATGTGGCCATTAATGATACTTTGTGCTGCCATACTTTTAATTGGATTATTTAAAGCTGCAATTTTATTGTACCCCGGAATAATGATTTTATTGTATTTTGTACCTATTGTTTTGATGTGGATAATAATATATATTCGTAGTAATGAGAGAAGTGTCTATTATTCTGAATTTTCCGCTACTTGTTTTTTTTTGGGTATAATACCATTTGTACTTTTAATATTTCTTATATGTTTAATATTTGAAGTAGGGCCTGGTAAACCTGATAAACCCTGTAACCCTGATGATAGCTGGTTGTAAGATTTTTCGACTTACTTTCATTATCTTAAATAAAAATATTTACAAAAAGCAGAATAATAAAATAAAATATAAAATACAGAGGCTATTGGATTATAAGAGCCTCTGTATTTTATTTAAAATATGGATATGAAGAAAAAACAGAAAAATATCAGTAATTATACTATAGAGCGTAACCAACCAGGGGTAAATATCAAAGATTAGGAAAATAAATTACCTGGAATTTGTCTCTAGAATTTTATGCTTTCTTATTAACTTTATATCTTCTCTGTCTTTTTTTCTATTCATAGCTTCTTTCCATTTTAGAACATTTTCTAGATTAACGAAACGAATATTTTCAAAGAAATCTGCTGTTTTAATTAATTCCTCCACATCGTGAAACCATGGTTTCCAATCTCTAAAAATCTCAATTACTTCTATTCTAATTGACTTCTCATTATAAAGAGTATATTTTTTTCGTAATTCATTCCAGAGAGCAGATGTAACAATAATATCAATGTCTTTATTTTCTCTCCATCCCCTGATTGCAAGAGGCCCGCTGCCAAAAACAGCAAATTGTTCAGGTGGTAAATTAAGATTTTTCAATAATTCAAGATATTTCATCATATAATTTAGCTGCAAACTCTTCTGCATTTAGAAGTGTTCCTCCTTCTCTCGAATCAGAACCGGCATTCCATCTGCCTCCGAATGATGGGGAGATTTTATTAATTCCCAGTCTATGAAGGCTTGCTCCTTCTCTGGCTCCCATTCCTAAACGAACTTTTGTAATATACTTTCCCTGTTCTTTAGAAGGGTAACTGACTATAATTATCTGTGCCTTTGTTCCAAAAACAGCAGGTAAAAGTTCACCATCAATTCGTTCATTAACAGTGCAGTAATAAATACCGCCTGTCTGATGTATTTCTTTAAAACCATCATTCAAATTGTCTGCAAGTTTCTTTATTTTATATCTGTCTTCAAATCTTTTCTGAACAAGAGATAGACTGCCGGGGGCATCTGAAAAAATTCTTTTCAGAATAGCCTCTCTTTCTTCAGAATCAAAATTTATTTTATCTATTTTCTTTAATTCTCCGAGGAGCCTGATTAATATTTTAAAAGAGTAAGCAATTTGATGAAAATTACCCTGTTTTTCTTTTACTTTTTGAATAGACTGAAGAACATCGGCAATTATATTTTCTTCTCCCGTATGGTCTGCAGCTATGGCTGCACTGCCGAAGAGTTCTTCTGCAGTTATACCTCCGTAAATTATATCTTTTCCATTTTCATCTTTTAAAGATAAAACACCACTCAATATAAGTGAAGATAGAACACTGTCTGCATCCCCATGATGAAAAACAACTATATGATTTTTCCTGTTACATATACCATAACTGTTTACATAAGAAATGGCCAGATTGGTACTGCAGATGGGGCGACGCATTTCTTCTGTGTCGGCATGGTGATCTATGTTGAGTATGTTATTTTTCTGATAACCAATGGTCATTTCTCTACCATTTAAATCATATCCTTTTATTTCTTTACTTCCTTCAGTAATATGGTCAATATGAAAATCAACTGCTATGATTTTTTTGCTTTTAATACTATCTCCAATCTCTGTAAATAGTATATCTTCTGTGACGTTTTTGTATGTTTTTGACAGCGCGAAAAGTGAAGTTTCTTTGAATTGTTCCAGAATGTTTTCTCTTTTACCAGTTGTAAGTCCATTACTGCTTAAAATATTTTTCATTCCTGCCACCTTATAATTTTTACTATATTTTACTCTGAAATTTTATAAAAATCAATCAGGGAGGTAATCATATGAATATTCTGACACAGGCAAAAAATATAGTTCTTGTAAAAAGGTTGGAAGAAATAAGAGAATACAAACAGAAAAATGAATGTAATAAAGAAGAATGTTATGATAAAGAAAAAGTGATTGACCTTGAACCGAACAGGGAAGAGTTTTTTTATTTTGAAGAAGAGATTTCCAGTGAAATGGAGAATTTTTTTAAAGGTAATTCTGATATTGAAAATAATGAATTGAAAAGAGAAAATTACATAGATGCGTTGAAAAAGAAGTTCAATAGCTCTTTTCAATTTTTTTCTGTGCCGGAAGAAAAAACGGAAGTATATGTCAAAGATATATTAGAAGAATTATTATATCTGTGGAGTAGTAGATTTTCAGAGAGATTTATGGAAGTTAGAGTAAAATTACTTGAAGAAACGGTTTTTCTGGAAAAAGAACTGATCTATTATATTCTTTATCATATGTTTCGGTATGTAATTTATGCAGGTTTAGCAAAAAATGTAATATTTATTTCTGCAGAAAGAATGAAATTTAACCGTAATATAATGGCAATTAAATTTATAGTGAACGGAATGATGACTAATAATGTTGATGTTATATGGAATAACGAATATGACATGGGATTTTATACAATTAAAAAAATTATAGACACTCAGCAAAGGGGGATATTTTTAGTCAGGTCTGGAAATGATAAAAGTATAGTTATTAGTCTTATTATCTCCGGTATTGTGAAAAATGAAATATAAAATTTTATAATAATGGAGGTCTTTAGAAAATATGGACATTGAGCTACGAGAAAAACTGATTGGACTCGCAAAAGAAAAAATAACAAGAGAAGATCAATCCCATGATATTCATCATGCTCTCAGGGTTTTATCCAATGTAGAAAGGATTGCACAGACAGAAGGAGGCGATATGGAAATACTTGTTCCATCAGCTCTGTTTCACGATATTATTATTTACCAGAAAAATGATCCATGTTCTGATAATGCTGCCACTGAAAGCGCAGAACTTGCAGGAGAAATTCTTGAAGCAATTCCAGAGTATCCGAAAGAAAAAATTAAAGAAGTTTATAAGTGTATAGAATCCTGTTCTTTTACTAGAAAAACTGACAGCAATACTTTAAGTCTGGAAGCGAAAATTCTTCAGGACGGAGATAAATTAGAAGCAACGGGAGTAATATCCATTATGAGAACTTTTTCATCTACAGGGCAGATGAAAAGGACTTTCTATCATCCGGAAGACCCTTTCTGTATAAAAGGCCGGACGCCGGACGATTTAAAATATGCTATTGATCTGTTTTATACAAGACTGCTTGTCGCTAAAGATAGAATGCACACAGATAAAGCAAAAGAAATTGCTGAAAGAAGGACGGAAATACTCCGGGATTTTCTCAGAGAACTGGAGTTAGAACTTGATGGGAAATAAACATCACATTTCTAAAAGGGCCTGAAATCTGAGTTTCATTTTTATTATTGCAGGAATTTCCACTCCTCTATAGAATGAAAGTTTCCATTATTTTATAAAGAAAGATGGTAATGGATTATGATTAAAAAAGTAGATCTCGGTTCTTCATTACATCACGGAGTATTCGGAAACCCGGCTCCCCTGGGTTTATTCGGTCTTGCAGTTTCCTGTGCAGTTCTGACTCCCACTGCCTTCGGTTATGGAATAGCAGACGGAAAAATTATGGCCCCTGCTTTTGCCACTACCGGCATTTTTCTTTTATTCTTTGGTTTTGCTTCCCATCTCCTTACGGGAATTATGGATTTTGCCAATAAAAATACCTACGGAGGCACTATTTTTACTGCTTTTGCTTTCAACTGGATGATAACAGCAATAACTTATTTTTCCATCGCTTATAATTACCATATTGATCATAACATTGTTGTTGCCAGTGAAATTGTAATGATGGTCGTCTTTGTTTTTCTTACTTATGGTTTCGGTTTTTTCAGCAAGGTCCTGTTTTTATTTCTTCTTGATATAGACCTTCTTTACATCTGTAAACTCCTTAAAGCCTTTACAGGAAGTCCTGCCTTTAATTTACCGATAGGTGTTTTTACTGTGTTACTCGGACTTATCGGTCTCTGGCTTGCCCTGGCAGGACTTATGAATCCTGTAACAGGGAAGGAGTTTTTCACTGTCGGAAGACCAATGTTTTATGCTCCGAAAAAGACCTTCAGTTTTTCAGTGAGAAGAAATATTTTTGAAGCTCTTTACAGGCACTGGACAATACACGCTTTTGAGGAAATGGCTGTTGATAAACTTGAAGAATCTGTCAAATCTGCTACGGGAATAGAAAATATTACACCTGACCTGTGTTATTTGATGGAATACGGGAGTCTTCATGTAACATTTCAGGAAAAAGAACCCGCCGTTATCAAAAGTGTCAGGCTTACATCGGGCGGTATTGATCTGTATGAACAGCTTATTTTGAAAAAGTACGAATTTTAGTCAGTGAGCAGTGATCAGTGACCAGTGACCAGTAAATATAGATTACCTGTCAGTTCAAACATAACCATTTGATCACTGTTCACTGTTCACTGTTCACTGTTCACTGTTCACTGTTAAGTGAGTGCTCTCAAATAGGCATACTCATATTCTGCTGCACTCATATCCCAGCTGAACCTCTGGTTCATGGCATTTCTTATGAGTTTTTCCATATGATAGGGCCTGTCATAATAGGTGCTCACTGCCCAGCCTATTGTATAATATAGGGAATAAGAGGAAGGATCCCAGAATTTAAATCCTGTACCTTCACCTGTATATTCATCATAATTCTGCACTGTATCATTGAGGCCTCCCGTAGCTCTTACTATGGGAAGAGTGCCGTACCGGAGGGAATAAATTTGATTGAGGCCACATGGTTCAAATATACTTGGCATGATGAAGAAATCGCTTCCTGCTTCAATCAGATGGGCAAGTTCTTCACTGAATCCTATATAGGCACCCACTCTGTCTCCGTATTTATAAGACATTTGATTGTAGAAATTTTCCAGCCCCTTGTCTCCTGTGCCGAGTATTACAAATTGAATATGCATACTGTTAATCATTTCTTCAAAAATTTGTGCAAGGAGATGGTATCCCTTCTGGGAAGAAAATCTTCCTACTACGCCAAACATCGGAACACCGGGATCTTCTCTGAGATTGAATATTTGCTGCAATTTTCTTTTACATTCTCTTTTTCCGTCCATATAATCTACCGAATAGTGGGCAGGAAGATATCTGTCATATTCCGGTGACCATACATCATAATCTGCACCGTTTAATATACCCCAGAACCTGTCTCCTTTTGCCCGAAGAGCAATATCCAGACCGTTGCCCAGTTCAGGAGTACATATTTCCCTTCCGTACGTGGGGCTTACTGTATTTACCATGTCGGCAAAATATATGCCCCCTTTAAGATAATTCATTGCTCCGTAATATTCGAATTTATCAAGGGTAAAATGTTCTGCCCCGAGACCTGTATAGTCATAACTGGCCGACGAATAGACTCCCTGAAAGGCAAGATTATGAATTGTGAGCACTGAAGCCGTATTTTCAAAAACCGTACCCTGCCAGTTCCATGCTTTAAGATAGGCAGGAAGAAGTGCAGTCTGCCAGTCATTTGCATGGACTATATGGGGACTGAAATTTTTATCCATACAGAGCTGAAGTGCAGCTCTGCACAAAAAGGCGAAACGTCTCGGATTGTCGGAATAATCATTCATGTTTTTGTCATGATAAAGACCTTCTCTGTCAAAAAAGTCATTTTGTTCTATAAAATATACACTGACACCATCGACAGAGGTTTGATGAACTGAACACCATTCTTCTTTGGTACCCATATGGACACACATGGGATAATGAAAGGGTCTTATATCGTATTTTCCCGCGTCAATAAAAGAATATTTCGGAAGCACTACAGCAACATTATGTCCTCTGTTTTTAAGAGCTTTCGGAAGGGCTCCCACTACATCACCGAGACCTCCTGTTTTTGCGAAAGGGGTCATTTCTGAAGATACCATTAAGATGTTAAATTTGTAATCCATGTTTGCTCCTTTTCGTAACGTGTGACTGTCAGACATTTGTCTTATGTCTCACGGTTTTTATAACTTACTGAGGTAGTAATATGTATTATATCTTAATTTACAATTGCGAGTCAATTAAGGAAGGGATAATCTATTATTAAGTAGAATTTATAATGCTAAACCTGCTTCCCGCTGGCCTGGTTTAAAGATGCATCTTGTGAATACAAAGGGACCACGCGTAACGCGTCACGATTCTCAGAAAGGAATCTTTTATGAGACTCTTAATAATTTTTCTTTTTATGTATTTAGTGACTCTTCCTGTTTATTCTTCCCGGTATGAGTGTAAAACCATTTCAACAGAGTGTTCTCCCAAAGGTGTTATCATGTCTCCTGACGGTAAATCGGTGTGTGTAATGAATCTGGAAAGTTGTTCCATTACTGTTTATAATACTGATACAGGCAGGCTGAATTATACAATATATTTTCCTCAGACCTCTGCCGAGGGATGGGATTATAAGACTGAATCCCCTGTGCCTTCCGTCGCTCAGAAACCGGTAGAAGGAGCTTTTACTCAGAATGGCCGTTATCTATGGGTCAGTCTCCATAATGATTCCTCTGTGGCAGTATTTGATATGGAAGGTTATAGATTCGACTGTCTTGTATATAAAGATACTGTAAAAGCCATGTTGAAATATGCAGACGGTACAGTATGCGATAAATCTTATCTGAGGATTGCAGTGGGGAAAACTCCGAAAGTCATATGTGTATCTCGTGATGAAAGAAGGGTAGCTGTTTCCAACTGGCATGGCAGATCCGTTTCAATTATAGACAGCAGAAATTTTAATGTTATTACAACCATACCTGTCAGCGAGGTTCCGAGAGGAATGGTTTTTAATAAAAATGGTTCTGTACTTTATGTGGCTATTATGTATGGTAATTATATTGAAACTGTAGATACATTTTTATGGAAGAGAAAAGAATTTATATATGGTGTCGGAGCTGCCCCCAGAGATTTGATTATAGACAGAGAAGGTAAATATATCTACTGTTCTGCAAACCAGGGTAATAATATTACCAGATTAGATACTTCCGATAATAAAGTAATTAATACCGTTTATGTAGGTTCAGGGCCAAGGACTCTTGAATTCAGCCCTGATGAAAAAACAATTTATGTATGCTGTTATAGAGCAAACAGGTTATATGCAGTGGATGTAAAAACCTTTAAAGTTATAGATATATTACCTACCGGCGTCGATCCTGTAGGAGTCGACATATCGCCTTCAGGGGATATGTGGGTTACAGATCAGGGAGATAATACATTGAGTGTATTTCAGCGTAAAACCTGTGCAAAGAATTTATCTGTGACAGAAAATATATGATTCCGATACCTCGCGTCACGCGTCACGCGTCACGCGTCACGAATTGAGGGGAAATATGTAATGAGTAATTCTGATAATCTAAAACTTTATTCTTCAATGGTAGAGTTAATCCTGGAACATGAAGGCTTTATCAATGATAAACAGAGGGAGGTGTTAAACAGGAAAATAGATGAATGGAAATTAAGGAGAGAAGATACGGAACCACTGGAACAGGAGATAAAACAGAAATTTTTACGTTCAAAGAGTAACTCTGTTCTGCATCAGGCACAGGCTATTGTACATAATATGACATTCAAGGATTCTGACGTTCACGACGACAGGTTTGAATTTGAAGATAGTGATTACTGGAATTCTAAAGGGAGAGAACTGTCTGTAAAAGGCCATTTTGAAGAAGCGGCAGAATGTTTTAATAAAGCTTTTGACAAGGACCCTGATGATAGATATACATGGCTTAATAAGGGGATTCTGGCGGGAATACAGAGGAAATATGACGAAGCAATTATGTGGTTTGATAAGATGCTGGATGTTGATCCTGAAGACGGAGGAGCCTGTTATTATAAAGGTTTTACCCTTTATAATCAGGGCAGATTTGAAGAAGCTATAAAATATTATGACAGAACACTTGCCATGTTCCCTGAAGATGTTCTCTGCTGGAGTTGCAGGGGGCAGGCTCTTGCAGGGCTAAAAAAATATGAAGAATCCGTTGAATGCTTCAATAAGGCTATTTCTATTGAACCTGGCTGCATAGAAGCCTGGTATAACAGAGGACTTTCTTTTTCTCTTCAGGGTCATTTTAAGGAAGCTATTTTCTGTTATGATCAGGTGCTGCAGTCAGCACCTGATCATACTGATTCCCTGTTAAACAGAGGACTCTGTTTTTATTACATGAAAAAATATGACGAAGCTCTTAACTGTTATGACAGGGTAATCTCTATTGAACATGATAATATTTTTGCCTGGTATAATAAAGCTCTTGTTTTATCCGCTCAGGGGGAATATAAAGAAGCCCTTTTCTGCTACGATCAAGTGCTGAATATCGATCCCGCCTTTATCTATGCCTGGCATAACAGAGGAAATGCTCTTTATTGTATGGAAAAATATGAAGAAGCCCTTCTGTCCTATGATAAAGCACTGGCAATTGACGATACCTATACAGGAGCCCTGTATAATAAAGGATTTATTTTAGAAAGTCAGAAGAAGTATGATGAAGCCATTTTTTGTTATGATAAAATACTAGCCATTCAGCCTGAATTCACTTCGGCGTGGATAAACAAAGGACTGTCTTTATATTATCAGGGTAAATACGATGATGCTATGTTATGTTATGACAGAGCCATCGCTATAGATCCCTTACATACTAATAGCTGGAACAATAAAGGTGTTCTTCTGCAGGCCAGAGGTAAATATGAAGAAGCAATATTCTGTTATGATAAAGCAATAGAGTATAATCCTTTATATAGCCATGCCTGGCATAACAGGGGAGATGTCTTATATATTCAGGGTAAGTATGATGAAGCAATTATATGCTACAAAAAAATACTGGATATTTCTCCCATTGATATTGATACATGGAATAAATTTGGTATTGTACTGAAAATTCAGAAAAAATATGATGAAGCTATGTCCTGTTTTGAACGAGCTTTAGAGATCAATTCCGATTATACGGCAGCTTTGATTAACAGAGGAAATTTGCTTAAAGAATGCGGGAAATATGACGAAGCTCTGGCTTCTTACGATAAAGCTCTCTCTGTTAATCCTGATGACGATACTCCATGGCTCAATAAAGGATTTTGCTTATATACTACAGGGCGGTATGAAGAATCACTTCTGTGTTACAACAGATCCCTGGAAATCAACCCTGATTGCATACATGCCTGGAACGGCAGGGCTTTAATTCTGGAGATTCAACATAAATATGAAGAAGCTCTTAAATGTTATGACAGAGCCATAGAAATAGATCCTGACTACAGTGATCCGTGGAATCGTAAAGGAATAATCTCATATAACCGGGGCCATTATGAAGAAGCTCTCTTTTGTTTCGACAGGTTGCTTGAGATAAATCCCATGTCACCTTCAGCCTGGACCGGTAAAGGGGATGTTCTGGAGCGACAGAATAACTATCAAGAAAGTAGGTACTGTTATGATAAAGCAATAGAACTGGACAGATCTTATATAAGAGCCTGGCACGGCAGAGGTATAATCCTGAAAAGTACCGGCATGTATAACGAAGCAATTATATGTTTTGATAAAATACTTGAACTGGACGGGAGAAATATTCCTGCTTTAGGGGATAGAGCCGAGATTCTGTTACTTTCCGAAAAATATGAAGAAGCACTTTCCTGTTACGATAAAGCTCTTGATATAGCGGAAGAACATAATATAATAAGTACTATCTGGTTCAGAAAAGGATATATCCTGGAACGGTACGGGAAATACGAAGAAGCAATTTTATGTTATAATAAGGCTATTGATACTAATCAAAATAACATGTTTGCCTGGAACAGTAAAGTTACTCTCTTATATAATCAAAAAAAATACACGGAAGCAATCATTTGCTGTGACATGGCAATAAAGATTTATCCTGATTGTGTTTTTGCCTGGCTTACGAGAGGCTTGTCCATGTATGAAACAGGAACATACGAAGAAGCACTTTCTTCTTTTGACAGGGTTCTGGAAATAGAACCTGGCAACAGTTCTGCATGGAGCTACAGACTGCAGGCTATGGTTATGGTAGGAGTAGAACTGGATAAGAAAGGCAGGTATGACGAATCTATTCAGTATTATGATAAAGTACTGGCTATTAATTCCGAAAATGTTCATGCCTGGCTTAACAGGGGACAGAGTCTATTTTTACAGGGAAAATATGATGGTGCCGTAGAGTGCTGTTACAAAGCAATAGATATCGATCCTTTTTACAGTACAGGCCGGAATAACCTTGGGTATTATCTTTATAAATCCGGTAAATATGAGGAAGCTTTAATCAATATAGATAAAGCAATAGAACTTGATCCTGCTAACAGTGATGCATGGGATAGTAAAGGAGAAATACTCATGTCTGCCGGAAAATATGCTGAAGCCCTTCTGTGTTATGACAGGGCACTGGGTATGAATTCCGAAGTGGCCGTCTACTGGTGCGGGAAAGGACATGCTCTGAAGGGGCAGGGACAATACGAGAAAGCTATTGAATGCTACGAAAGAGCTTTGAAGATTGATCCTTATTGTGTGGAAGCTTTTAAGGCAAAAAGTGATCTTATAAAAGGTAAAAAAATATGAATGAGAAAAAATCTGATCGGATAAAACTTTACAGATCAATGGTAGAATTAATCTTTGAATATGAAGGACATATAAGTGAAAAACAGAGAGAGATTCTAAATAAAAAATCGGAAGAATGGCAAATATTCCCTGAAGAATCTCAGGCTATAGAAAAAGAAGTGGTACAGGCGATAAAGAAGAAACATTCTGTTATGGATGAAATCAGGCATATTATTTCAGATAAAGAGTCGGAGATGGAAAAAGAAGAAATATACGTTCCGGAAGAAGATAACGGAGATGTTATTTCTTTAATAGACAGCGGAATCTCCTTCTTCAGAGAGGGGAAATATGGTGAAGCTATAAGATGTTTCGACCATGCCATTAGTATTGACCCTCAGGACAGCATAGCCTGGTTTAACAAAGGTCTGACATTACAGAGTCAGAGCAGATACGAAGAAGCCCTGGAATGTTATGATAAAACTATTGAATATGACCCCTATTCTTTTTCTGCATGGAACGAGAAGGGTATTGTTTTAGATAATCAGGGAAAGTATGAGGAAGCTATTGCCTGTTATGATAAAGTCATAGAGATTAAACCTGATTGTACAGAAGCTATAACTATGAAGGGTATTTCATTATATAATCAGGAAAAATATGAAGAAGCCCTGGGCTGTTATAATAAGGTTCTTCATTATGAACCGGAAAATACGTATGTGTTGAGCCTCAAAGGTTTTATTTTACAGCTTCAGGCAAAATATGAGGAAGCTGTAAAATGTTACGATAGAATTCTTCTTCTGGAACCGGCAAATGTTTTCGTATGGCATACAAGAGGCAATTCTCTGGGATTTCTCTGGAAATATGACGAAGCCCTCCGATCCTATAACAGAGCTCTCGAACTTGAGCCTGAGAATATTCATGTACTGGTTGATAAAGGGAAAATACTTACAAGACTGAAGAAGTATGATGAAGCTATTGAATGCTGTGATAAAGCTATAAAGCTTGATCCGTTTTATATCTATTCATGGCCTATGAAAGCCTATGCTCTGTGCCGGAAGAAAAAATATGAAGAAGCGCTTCAGTGCTGTGATAGAGCACTTGAGATTTCTCCATGCCATATTTATGCCCTTGGCACTAAAGGTACTGTATTTGAAGAAAATAAAAAATATGAAGAAGCCATGAGGTGTTTTGACAGAATTCTGGAGATTGACCCTTTATGTATTTCAGCCCTTAACAGTAAGGGGTCTGTTTTAATGAGGCAAAGAAAATATGATGAAGCCATAAAGTATTTCGATAAAATAATAGAAATTGACCCGACTAACAGTCTTCCCTGGAACAGCAAGGGACTTGTTCTGGCTAAAAAGAAACAATATAAAGAAGCAATGTCCTATCTGGATAAAGCAATAGAACTTGAGCCAAAACATATTTATGTATGGGTTACAAAAGGTACTGTACTGGTTGAACAGAGAAAATATGAAGAAGGGCTCTACTGCTATAATAAAGCACTGGAACTTAACCCGGGACCGGCTCATATATGGAACAGTATCGGTTTACTTTTTGCAAAAAAGAGAGATTACGAAGAAGCGATAAAATATTTTGACAGGGCTCTGGAACTGGATTGTAATGAATATACATGGTACGATAAGGGAAATACTTTATATGTTCAAAAGAAGTATAAAGAAGCCATTAAATGTTATGATAAAGCAATAGCTATTGAACCTGAATTTACAGTTGCCTGGAGTGCGAAAGGTGTGGTATTGTCGGAAGAGGGAAGATTTGAAGAAGCTCTTATGTGCTGCAATGAAGCCATAGATATGGACAGGGAAGATTTCTGTCTCTGGATTGATAAGGGCTATGCTCTTGATAAGGCATACAGACATGAAGAAGCTATTGAATGTTATAATACAGCCGTTGACCTTGAACCTGAAAGCACTATGGCATGGAATAACAGAGGATACAGCCTTTATAAACTTGGAAGAACTGATGATGCCATGAGAAATCTGAAAAAATCTCTCGAATTAGAACCGGATAATTCCTTTGCCTGGGATAGTATGGGAGAAGTCTTTATATCTGCCGGAAACTATGAAGAAGGTTTTAAATGTTATGATAAAGCTCTTGAAATAGATCCTGAATATACAACCACTATGTATAATAAAGGTAATGCCCTCGCAGAACTCGGTAAATATGAAGAAGCCCTGTCCTGTTACAATAAAGCCGTTGACTGTGAACCTGCTTATATAGATGCCTGGAATGGCAAAGGTGAACTTTTAAAGAAAATGGGAGCCATAGATGATGGAGAGAAGTGTTTCCGTGAAGCCATGAGGCAGAAAGAATTAAACTGGGATTTGTAGCACCGATGAATTAAGGGAAAATCTCTATTTATTTTTACAAATTGTTAACAATTAAAGATTGAAATAATATTTATAAGGGGTTATACTATAATAAAATAATTATAAGTTGCATAAGGATGTGAGTTTATGAAAATTAATAGTACAGGGATGCCAGCGGGGAATATAACTATTGATAAGTCTAAAACTGTCAAAGAAGAAAATCCTTTTAATGTTTCCGATAAGTTAGAAGGAAGTGCTTCACATGACAGCGGATTGATGAAAGATCTTAAGAATTTAAGTGAATTAAGCAAAAAGACCTCTTCTTCAGGAGAGACTTTTGTGGATATGCCAAAAACTATTTATTTTAAAACTACCCAGAATGACCAGTACAGCCTTGGCGATGGTTTTGACGGAAGCAGAGACATTGTTGCCGTAGGTTCCCATGAAGGCAGTCCTGCCGAACCATATCATTTTATCGTAAAATTCAGAGATCTTCAGTCAAATGCAGAACTCGGCAATCTTGATACCTATGTGTTACTCGATATGGGAAAGGGTACAAAAACAGAATTACCCGATGGCGTAAAGGGTAAGACAGAAAAACCATGGCAGCTTGCCATAGCCGCCTATGACAGTAAGAATTTTAATGTTTATGATGATAAGGGAAATGCTCTGGATAAAAGCATAGTGAAAAACCTGAAATATGATTCTGCAAAAGGTACTCTTGAGTTTGATGTGGATAAAGGTGCTCTGAGAGAAAGAGGCTGGCAGGATTTGAAGGGAATGGATATGCAGGTCTTTACAACAAAAGATTTTGTAAAACAACCTGCAGACACTATTGACAGGGCTCCTGATAAGCCATGGGCCAAAGGCGGAACTATGGCCAGACAGCTCAATACAAATCCTTATGAAAACCCGGATAAAATAGAAGACTGGGGCGGTAAAGACATATATTTTGTATTTACCGACAGATTCAGTGACGGAGATACGACCAATAATATAAATGTAGATAAAAAAGATCTCGGTAAATTCCACGGAGGAGACCTGCAGGGAGTTATAGATAAACTCGATTATATAAAAGATCTCGGTATGTCATCCATATGGCTTTCTCCAACAATGGAAAATCAGGATTTCTTCGTAAATGAAAATAATGCAGGCTATCATTATTACTGGCCTGTTGATATGTTTAAAGTAGATAAACATCTCGGTGATATGAGTAAATTTGAAGAAATGGTTTCAAAAGCTCATGAAAAAGGCATAGATGTACTTCTGGATATACCTTTAAACCATCTTGCCTGGGAACATCCTCTGAAAAAAGATAAACCCGAATGGTTCCATAATATAGGAGATGTGAAAAACTGGGATGATCCCTATGAAGCAGAAAACGGTTCCATTTTCGGCCTTCCCGATCTTGCACAGGAAAAGCCTGAAGTATATGACTATCTGTTAAATGCAGCTAAATTCTGGATGGATAAAGGCATTGACGGTTTCCGTCTTGATGCTGTGAAGAACATACATTTCCCGTTCTGGTCGAAATTTGATCAGGATGTGCATAAATATGCGGCGGAAAAACTCGGGAAACCGGATTTCTACCTCATAGGAGAATGTTTTGACGGAAGAGTAGGGAAGGTTAACGATTATCAGAGAGAAGATATGGATGGATTGTTTGCCTATCCTGAAAAATTCGTTACCCATGAAGTTATTGCCCATGACGGAAGCATGAAAAAACTGGCAGCAGTAGTTGATGAAGGTAACAAGAAATATCAGTCTCCTGAACTCATGGGAGGCTTTATAGATAACCATGATACGGAAAGATTTATAAGTGCCTGCGGCGGCAACAGAGATAAATTCAAACTTGCCCTTGATTTCCTATATACTGTAAACCGTATACCTACAATTTACTACGGAACTGAAGTAGCTATGGATGCCACTCCTCCTCCGGGCCAGGAAAATGTGGGATGGCCTGCTACGAGCAGAAAAGATATGGAGTGGGGAAAAGATCCCGATATGCTCAAGCATTTCACAAAATTGAGCAGCCTTAGAAATAGTTCGGAAGCATTAAAACATGGTGATTTCAAGGAAATGTGGGTAGATGATAAGGTGTATGCTTACGGAAGAAATCATCCCCTTCAGGAAGGCGTAGTGGTTTTAAATAACGGCTATGACGGACAGCAGAGAGATATTCCGTTAACACCTGAAAATCGCCTGATTAAAGATGGAACAGTGCTTGTAGACAGCCTTACAGGCGAAAAAGTAACCGTTCAGAATGGCAGAATACATGTAAATGTACCTGCCAAAGGGGCAAGAATTTTCTTTCCTGAAGCCTGACAGGGATTAATGGGATTAAAATTGGATTACCGGGATTGATATTTTATTCCGGTAATCTCTGAAACCTGAAAAAGCTATTTTAGATAAAATTTGCAGATATTATCTGCAAATTTTTGTTTTTATATGTCTGAACTCGGATGGAACGGATAAACGTTCCCCCTGGTTTAAAGCAGAATCCGATACATCCGAAAAATCCGTTCCATCCGAGTTCAGACATTCATGGAAACCATGCATACTGTTATGTGACGGTAATTTTAAAATTAAAAGGAATAATGACCATACAGAGAGAATTAGGAATTTGCTTTTTATTTTATAATCAGGAGGTTTTATGTAAATGTTTAAAAAAACTGCTTTTTTTCTTTTAATCTTTTTAATAGTCTTTCTTCTGCCTGTTATGGCAGAAGAAAAGGAGAGCACTATGAGTTTTATTCCTGAATGGTCCAAAACAGTGGTATGGTATCAGATATTTCCGGAGCGTTTCAGAAACGGTGATCCTACAAATGACCCGAAGTTGGAAAATATAGAAGGTTCATGGCCTCATGATCACATATCTTCCTGGCAGGTACATCCGTGGACTTCCGACTGGTATGAGCTTCAGCCATATGAAAAACAGAATAAAGGATTTTATATAATTACAGATAAGACAATTTCGCGTCTGTCCGGGAAAATTGATACTGGAAAATTGAAGTCTATAAAAAATACGAATTTTTCACCTGTTACATTAAAAAACAAACTTTTAGAGAAAGGCTTCAGCGATACAGACATTAAGATAATAATAAATAATGCAGATCATGACAAAACCATATGGTACGATATTCAGCGCCGCAGATACGGAGGAGATCTCCAGGGTATTTTAGACAGGCTCGATTATCTTCAGAGCCTGGGTGTAACAGCCATATACCTTAACCCCATATTCGAATCTCCTTCTCTTCATAAATATGATGCCATAATGTACCATCATGTAGATGCAAATTTCGGCCCTGACCCCGTAAGAGACAGAGAGCTTATTAAGAAAGAAATTCCCGATGATCCGAATACATGGGTTATGACATCTGCCGATAAGCTCTTCCTGAAACTGATAAAAGAAGTCCATAAGAGAAATATGAAGATTATCGTAGACGGTGTGTTCAATCATATTGGCATAAAGAATCCATTCTTTCAGGATGTTGTTAAAAATCAGCAGAATTCAAAATATAAAGACTGGTTTACCGTTACGTCATGGTCAGACCCTTCTAAAGATAAGGAATTTGCCTATAAAGGCTGGTTCGGTGTAAAAGAACTTCCAGAATGGGGAAGAACTGAGAATAATCTTCTCCCCGGCCCTAAAAGTTATATTTTTAATATTACAAAACGATGGATGGACCCTGACGGAGACGGAAATCCTTCCGACGGTATAGACGGATGGCGCCTTGATGTGGCCTTCTGTGTTCCCCATGGTTTCTGGAAAGATTGGAGTAAACATGTAAAATCCATTAATCCTGAAGCCTATATGACAGCAGAAATTATTGATACTGTAGAAGTAAACAAGCCCTATCTGGAAGGCGATGAATTTACTGCCGTAATGAATTATAATTTTGCCTTTACCTCATCAGAGTATTTCTTTGATGAGAAAAACAGGATTTCTACTACGGAATTTGATAAAAAACTTAAAGAGTTAAGAGAAGCCTATGACAGTGAAATAGCTTATGGCATGCAGAATCTCATTGACAGTCATGATACTGCAAGAATGGAAACTATGATTGTGAACAGAGATGTAGTATCCTACAGAAACTGGTCTCAATACTGTGAAAAAGCCAAAGGCAGCAATCCTCTTTATAATACGGGAAAACCTTCTGAAGAAGAGCTGAAATCTCAATATATATTTGCCATTTTTCAGATGACCTATCTGGGAGCACCTATGGTTTATTACGGAGACGAAGTGGGTATGTGGGGAGCAACAGATCCGTGCTGCAGGAAACCCATGATATGGGAAGATCTAAAATATGCCGATGAAGTTTATCTGCCAGATGGCTCCAGAAGATTAAAACCTGACAGGGTGGGAGTAAACTATGAGCTTTTTAATCATTATAAAAAATTGATAGCTATAAGAAATGCCCATAAATCCCTTCAGCTCGGAGATTTTAATACTTTATTTATGGATGATAAGAATGAAGTTTATGGTTTTTCAAGGAAATACGGAGATGAATATATAGTAGTCATACTTAATAACAGCAAAAAAGAGAAAAGGGCTAAAATTACTGTGGAACTGCCCGGTAATTTTACGGATTTACTGAATGACGGAAGCGGCGCCGTTGTAAAAGGAGACAAAATTCTTTCTATATCTGTTAAACCTCAGTGGGGAAGAATTCTGGTGATGGAAAGTAAATAATCCGCTGTTATAACCTGCAAAATCAATCCTTATGCTAAAAGGCATGAGGATTGATTTATTTCTACTATATAATCTCTCATAATAGTTCCCTGCCTTCAGGTAAACCAAAATCAATTTCTTTATGCAGATTTTCAGGTGTTATCTGTGCAAGTAAATCTTCCAGTGTTAAATCCTTTGCTTTTAAGATAATAGTTCCTTCTTTTACCTGAAGTTCTATCATTGAATTCTCTTTTATATGTGATAGTTCAGCTATTTTTTGTGGTATTCTTAAAGCCAGGCTATTTCCCCATTTTTTTATTTGAATATCCATTATAATCACCTTCTTTAAGAATAATTATACAATGTAGATACAAAAAAGACAAAATTTTTATAGCGTAACTTATATCGTTTATATGAAATTTTTTAGATATAATTTTAGTTTAAAGAGTAAATTCAAAAAATCAATGTAACAGTAATTGTCATGGAGGTAAAAAACATGTTATACTTATTACAGAAATAATACTTTATAAGTACCTGCACTGATTAGAAAAAATAAAGTTAAATTAAAGAAAAAGGCAGGTGATAAGTATGTCAGTTACAGAAGAAAGAGTAGATAGATTAGAAGAACTGGTCGCCCAGACGCAGTTGATGTTACAGAGTCTGTCATACGAGGTAAGTAGAACACAAATAAACGTAAATAGCTTAACTCTGGAAATGAAAGACTTCAAAAATGAAATGAAAGACTTCAAGACTCATACACAATCCTCTTTAGACAGATTGACTCAGCAGTTAGAAAAAGACACAAAAGAAATGAAAGAAGAAATAAATAACCAGTGGGAGAAATTAATTAAGAAGCAGGGTACTCTTGTTGAAGATATGGTCATTCCAAATATTGAGTTTATAGGGAAAAAATATTTTAACTGTCTTCAACTTCTGGACATAGCAGTAAGACGGAAAAAAGTAAAACCTTCAAATCCGGCACAGGAAAGAGAATTCGACGTTATTGCCGTATATCCTGATAAAGTGATAGTCAATGAAACAAAATCAAATCCGAAACCGGAACTTGCTGTAGAATTTATTGACTTTATTAAAAGTGGAGAATTCTTTGAATATTTCCCGGAATACGCCGGGAAAGAATTAATCCCTGTATTTGCTTCCTTTCATATTCCTGAGAATGTCTTAAAGAAACTGTCTAAAAATAAAATTTATGCTATGGGCATAAAAGAAGATACTATGGATATTTTAAATCCGAACATATAAAATTTAACTACCGGATCTGCCTGAGGATTATTGAAAGATTTTATGGTAAATAGTTATGGATAAGAAAATAGCTTGTAAAAAATTACCGGATGCCGGTTTTAAGGAGACATTGGAGTGGATACAGGTAGTCAATTGTTAAGGGGGGATTTTTATGAGTATTTATGAATGTTATGTGAAAATACCTGATAGTGGTACTATTATTATACCTCAGGAAATAAAAAGAAAATTAAAAAAAGATTGCCTGATTAAATTAGTAATTTTTCCTCAGGAAGAAGAAAAAAAATATATGGAAGCAGTAACTGAATTAAATGGACTATTATCAGATCTGCCTGAGGAAGATATTAAAAAATTTGATAGAACTTTAAACGATAGAATCAATTTTAAGAGAAATATGGTAGATTTATGAAAACATACACCCTCGATACAAATATTATGAGTTATCTTGACCTTGTCACATTTGCTTGCCCCAATTTTTTTGTAAAAATTATACTG
>DAIOEN010000026.1:0-48084 GCA_036746235.1 Vulcanimicrobiota bacterium
TGGCCCGAAGGAAGGAGAGGTGAAGAAGAGTGGAAATTAGATCTCTTAATACATCGATTGATATAAAAAAATCTCCTCTTACAGAAAAGAAATCTCAGAGTGATAATATTACACCACAGGATACTGTTGCTTTAAGCACCTGTTCAGGAGAACCTTCTTTTATAAGAAAAGGTATTGAAGGTATAGGGGGAGTAGTGGGAGGAATTAAAGGTGCCACTACAAGTATTCTTCCTGCATCTGTTGAAGGAGGCCTTGAAGCTGCTTCCGGAGGTCACAATGCCAACGGAGTTGCCTATGGTATAGGCACTGTAGTTCAGGGAGGCCTTGCAGGAGCAGGTCTTGCCGTGCTCCTCGGAGCAGGAGGCCTGGGTATAGCAGGTCTTTCCGCGGCAGGCCTTGTTCTCGGTGGTGTCAAGGTAGGACTCATGATTGCTGAAGATACGATTGACCATGAAATGGGAAAAAATATAGCAGAAGAGGCTAAAAAATCAACTGCTGATTATAAACCTTCCGGCGATAAAATTCAGGATGTAACAAGTAATTTTGTTGTAGGTCTTCCTGCCGGAATGAAGGCAGGTGTCCAGAGCGGATGGAAGATAGGACAGGAAGAAGGTAAAGGTACTGTTTCAGGTTTTCTTGAAGGTGCAAAAGGTATTGGCAGTGTTATTGCCGGTACATATGAACCTCCGAAGACAGAAGTAAAGAAAGAAGAAGTAAAGAAAGAAGAAGTAAAGAAAGAAGAAGTAAAATTAAGTACGGGACAGAAAATAGATAATGCTATTAAGAAAACGGCAGAAGTACTGGTAGGAGTTCCTTCAGGACTTGTAGCTTCTGCTTTGTTTCTTCCCGTAGGGCCTGTTCAGGGTTTCTTCAATGGTGTTGAACTGAATGATGATTTTTCTAATAAAGAGTTTAATAAAGAAGGAGCTGTAAACCATCTTACCAGGCATAGTTACAGGAACAAATCAATTACTAACTCTGTAGTATTTCTTGAAACAGCAGGACTGGGTGCAGGAGTTGGCTATCTTGCCATGGGAGGAACTACAGGCGCTCTTGTTGGCGCAGCAGGCGGAGTTGTTCTCGGAGGCCTTGCCTATCTTGCAGGCAGGAATAGAACTGAAAAATTCCATGAAGGTGTGGCCAGGGCAGTTGTTCATGCCCATTCAGATAATGCAAAAACTGACAGTAAAGCCTATGATTTAAGAAGAGATGTAACAGAATCTACTCTTACAGGTCTTGCTGCAGGTCCTAGAGAAGGCTTCAAAGAAGGATATGATGTGAGTAAAGAAGTAGTGGACGGAGCCTATGAAGTAACAAAAGATGTAGTTGAGGCCGTTGCAAAGGGTGCAGTCAAGGTGGCCAAAAAGGTCGTTCATGCCGTAGGTGAAGTCGGACATTTCGCAGGTGGTATGGCAAAAGGAACCTATGAAGGTGTCGTAAAGGATAAAGTGGAGTAAGTGGAGGTGAAAGTAGATGAATATTAATACTAATCTTGTAAATAGACAGCAGGTTATAACAGGGAAAAAGACTGAAGGAGCAAAACAGGAAGACACTCTTTTGCAGAATACTCAGGATCAGGCTGTTATTTCTTCCGGTGAACAACCGGCAGAAGTTCTTCCTCAGAAGGAAAAATGTCTTATCAGAAGGGGTATAGAAAAAGGTGCCGGTTTTGTAGGTGGTCTTGTAGGAGCTACTCTTATGGCCCCTGCAGGAGCACTTGAAGGTATGGTAGAAGGAAATGAATCCTATAAGGTTGCCGATGGTGCCAGTGTATCAACAGGGCCTCTCACTTTCACTACAATAGGAGGTTCTATGATTGCCGGTGCTTTAATTGGCGGTGCCACTATGGGATGGAATATTATGGGCGGCGCAGTAGGAGCAGGAGCAGGACTTGCTTTCGGTGCTCTTGCCAGGGTAATTATGGGCATGGCAGATGTTCCGGAAAACTTTACTAAAGCTGTAGATCTGGCAGTAGATAAATCAGTATCTGATAATCCCAAGGGAGGTTCAGGGGCGAAGAAGATAGCAAATACTGTAAGAAATGCCTCTGAAGGCACAGGTATGGGACTTGTAGCAGGAACAAAGGCAGGCTATAATATAGGGGAGAGAACTGCTGCCGGAGTTACAAGCGGTGTCCTTTCCGTAGGTACAGGTATTGCTACAGGTATTGGCAGAATTATTGCCGAACCTTTTAAAGGACATAAAGAATAATTTTAGATAAAAATAAAATAAAAAGGAGCCATAGAGCTCCTTTTTATTTTTACAGCAACTTTGACCAGGATTTATAGGATTTATGGGATTTTCAGGATGATAAATAGAATTACTTTACTTGAATTTTCTAATCCCGGTAATTCTTTAATCCCGAAAATTTTGGTCAAAAATCAAGCTTTAGATAAAAATTAAGTAGAGGTAGCTTATCTAAATAATTTATTTTATGTTTACTTTCTCTACCTTATTCCAGTAAAAAGATAATCTGTCACTCTGATTATAACTTAAAATTTCATGGAATTCCTTATCTGTTATACCGGCCATTACAGAGGAAAAACAGACTGCCACTCTTGCAAGATCTATTTGAAGTTCCTGCCAGCTATACGTTCCTGACAGAAGATGTTCTGCGAAAGGTTTTCTTCCTTTAACTATTTCATAAAGGTACGGTGACAGATTTTCAGGAGGTGGTTCTTCTTTAAAATCCATTACTGAATTGCACAGATTGATTGTATCTTCATAGACCTCTTTTATTGTAAGATTTTTCTTTTGAAGAGCATTTTCCTGGTCCATGCAGAAATTTATACTTTCCCTTATTTTCTCTACAGAAGGACTGTTTTCTGCAAGAAGTGATACATCAAAACTATGTTTCAGTCTCTGTGCTTCTTTATTTTTATTCAGAGGTATACCCAGGGTGGAAGGCCCGAGGGTAAGGAGTTTGTCTCCTATAAGGCTTGATATGGACGGAAGCCATACCTTTGTTTCAGACTGATAAAAATTTCCGCAGCAAACAGATTTCTGGATTTTTTCGTAACGGGTCATTTTTAACTGTACATCAAGCATTATATTTGTTTCTGCAGGATCTGTAAAATGAGAGTTATAGAACATATAATAACTTGTCATGGGAAGCCATGGTTTTGTCTTATGAACCCTTTTTTCCCATCTGGTAAATAGATCGGAGTCTTTAACAAGTTTATCTAAAATTCCTTCTACATGTTCTTTTGTTTCTCCTGAGGCAATATCTACATCTATAGAAAATCTCTGCGGATGCTCCAGCAAAACAAGAAGAGAATTTCCGCCTTTAAACAGGAAATCAAGACCTTCGTAGACAAGTAAAGATACGAGTTCAAGACTGTGAACTACCTGTTCTGCAAGAACTGCCGAAGTGTTTTTACGATTTTTTTCTATATGTTCTCTTGTAAAATATTCAGGGTTTCCTGTAATCATTTTTTCGCTCCCTTTATTCTGTAACGCCGGACAATCTGCAGAGGAGTGTTAAATAATCTTTTAACTGTCTTGTTATGAGGAAGTTTTCCCTTACATATTCTTTACCTCTTATTCCCATTTTTCTGGCAAGTTCCGGCTGGTTTAATAACAATAAAATTTTCTCTGCAAATTCTTCCGTATTATTTACCAGAAAACCGTTTATCTCATCTACTACCTGTATTGAGAGCCCGTTTACATTGCTTGCTAAAACAGGCTTTTCCTTCCACAGACCTTCAGTTACTACTATGCCAAAATTTTCTTTTGTGGATTTTTTTATAATTACACTTGCAGCCCTCTGGAAGGCATTGCTTTCAATGCTTCCCACTCCGTTCATATTTGAAAGGAAGTGTATATTGTAATCTTCACCTGCATGACGCACTGTTTTTTCGTAATATTTCCAGGAATCCGGATCATTACTGCTTATAAATGTAATCAATACAAGCTGTACATCAGGTATTTGCTCTTTTACAATACGATAGGCATCTATTATTCCTACAGGGTCTCTTGATGGATGGAAGCTTGCAAGCTGCAGAATAACAGGCCTGTCGGGATTTACTCCGTGTTTCTGCACTATTTTTTTATATTCTTCCTGAGAAAGTATACTGTTTTTTAAGTTTAAAGGATCTATTGTAGGAGGACTTATGGCGAAATTTTTAAATTTTATATCACCATTCATAAATTGTTTCATAGGAAATATGGAACCGTCAAATTTCTTTATTAGAGGAGATAGAAATGTCCAGGTATCAGGATCGGGAGAACTTATATCCAGGTCACACCGCCATATCCATCTGGCAGAGAATTTTTCTTTGAAATTTATCATGCCAACAGGATCAGATGTGTGAATTATTATATAATCATATTTATCCTCGATATTTGCTATATGTTCCTCACAGAATTCCATATATTTATGCTGCATTTCAGGTGTAATTTCAACCTTATTGGATTTCAACCCGTTACATATATCATCTGTTATTTTAACAATTTTCTCATTTCCCTGTATGGCAAACCAGTCTACTTCAAGTCCAATGTCTCTCATAAGAGGTACAATAGTGAACAGTATTTCAGCAACACCTCCGCCGAAGGCAGAAGGATTTATATGAAGAATCCTTGAACCTGAAAGTTTCCGGGCAAGATCTTTTATTTCCTGAATTTTTCTTTCTCCTGCAGTTGAAATGTAATTATCTAGAGATTTTTTCCCTACCTCTATTGGGGAAAGCATTTTCTATCTTCACTCCTTTTTCTGTTCCTGTAAACACCATAACTTAACACTTGACAGTTTTAATATTCGAAATATTCGACTCAATTTTATTTTATCCTTCCTGAAATAGTGAAAATCAGTTGTGAGTGATCCGGAAAGCCGGATATTCAGGAATGAATTAGGAATGAAAATTAAATAAATGTCTCAAATATATTAAATCGTGGCGCGTGACGCGAGGAAAGAGACTATTAATAATGTTCCATTCCTTACTGAATAATTTCTGCCGGGATGTTACAATTTTTTACACGTTAAAAAATTTTCGTAATATTTTTAAATTATAATTCAAGGGTATAGGAATTTTCATTTTTAGTGGTGTAAAATAAGCTTTAGATGAAAATTATGTAGAAGCAATTTATCTAAATAATTTACTTCATAAAGTAAGAAAGAGTGAGAACACATATCTATTATTTATGCTCTCAACAGTAAAAGGAATCTTTATATTTATGTCGAATGTCAAAAAAAATTAGGAGGTAATTATAATGTTTTATCGTTTTATCGTTTTTTTGATTTTATTTTCTCTATTATTTTCCGTAAGTCCGGTTCTGGCCGGCACAAATCCGGATCTGGAAGAAGGTATGAAGGCTTATTATAAAAAAGACTGGGAAACAGCCAAAGGATGCTTTGAAAAAGCTCTGGTTGCAGAACCTTTAAACAGTCTTATCCTTTCTTATTATTTTGCATGTTTTTTACAGACTGATACTGTAGCCCTGATAGTTAAAAAGGTAGAAGAAGAATCTATCAGAAAACCGGGTGATACAGCAATTTTAGTGAAACTGGGATTTGCCTATTATGCTATAGGCAGAATTGATGTTAAGATGCAGGATGAAGCCAAAGATTTATTTAAAGATATACTTACATCTGATCCTTCCAATGCAACAGTTCATACAGGCATGGGATTACTATATGATTATAAAAGAATGTCTCCCAGGGCCAAAGCAGAATATGAAAAATCACTTAAAATAAACCCTGCTGATATTATAGCTCTTGAGCATATGGGTTTAATTGTGAAACTGGATGAAGGAAATCCTGAAGGAAGTATCGCTTATTTTAAGAAGATTCTGAATATACTTCCTGATTATCCTGATGCCAATTTTTATATAGGTTCAACCTATTACGGTCTTGGTAAATATGATGACGCTTTACCTTATTTAAATAAGACGACTGAACTTGATCCTCTTGGTGTCAGTAAAGGATATTTTTCTTCTATTCTTACAGGTGATATTTATATGAAGGAGAAAAAATATCAGGATGCCATATCCTGTTATGAAAAAGCTTTAGCTATAAAGCCAAACAGCACTGCTGCTCAGGTTAAACTGGAAAAAGCCAGGAAATCTTTTGACAGTGAGCAGTGATTACAGTTATCAGTGACCAGTGACCAGTAACCAGTGGCGAAACAATAACATTGTTTTATAGTGTAATGGTTATAAATAAATATTAACTGGTAACTGATAACTGATAACTGATAACTGGTAACTGATAACTGGTCACTGGTCACTGGTCACTGATATTGACTGGTCACTGAACAAGGAGAAGTATAACATGACAGAACGTTCTGATCCTGAAGGTGAAATAGAATCTCTTGAGACAGAACAATTTTCCTGTGCTCTTAAATATATAGTAGACGGTATACTTAATCCTGCAGGGGCAAGATATTTTTTTCTGGAATTGAATAAAATCGCCCAGATGAAAGGAGAATTCCTGAAAGATGGTATCCTGAGCTTTCAGGCAATAGATATATTAAAAAAGCGTCTTAACAGTAGTGAAAAGCTTTTAGATACTTTAAAATATGGCAGACGCTCTCCTTCTACATCCCTCAGAAAAGAAGATATTCTTGACAGAGAACAGAACAGGATTGTAGGACAGATCATTTATGAGCTTTCCGAAAAAAATATTTCCTATGAAGATGCTCTGGCTGTCATTCAGGAACAGTACAGAGTAGTTGTATATAAAGGAAAATGTCATGATGCATGGTCCGGCCAGATTTCTCCCTCTCATAGAGATGAAATATTAGAGAAGATTTATTTATGTGAAACACTCCTCAAGGAATTCAGGGCAAAAAAGAAGATACAGGAAAAACCTTTACAGAAAGTTCAGGAAAAACCTTCACCGGTAGTAAGACCTGTTTATGAAAAGGAATATCTGAATAAAGGCCACAGTGATTTCCGTTCCTCCAGAAGCCCCATTCATAGAAGGAGAATGGAAAAAGAAGATGATAGAAAAACCAGGAAAGTATTCCTTGATGAAGGAGAAAAAGATACAGAAATGGAACATTCCTTCAGATGGGGCAGATTTATGGAAGATGCCACTTCCCGTTTAATGGGAGGGAATATTAAGATTTCTATTGATGATGATCAACTGGGAATATTAAATAAACTTCCTGTGAAAAAATATACCTTCCCATCTCAAGAAACTTTGCCAGTTCTCCAGGATAAGATAAGCCCTGAAATATTAAAAGAACTGGAAGTATTCAATGAAGAGAAAAAATTGAGGGAAATGTTTTCGCGAGATAGAGAAGACAGAAAGCCTGAAACAGAGGATGGAAAAGGAGAAGAAGTTTATTCTGGAGATAAAAAACATAATGTGAGAATTTTTTCACAATCTGATGACGAGAAAAAAACAGAAGAGAGGAAATTTTTTTCACTAAAGAAGGACATTATACCTTCTGCTCCAAGGGAACAATCTGATAACCTGCAAAAGAAGAGGGTCTCTATATTTGATGTGAAATCTGAAAAAAAATAAAATAATTACTATATAGGAAATAACTATATGGAAATAGAAATATAATTTCGTAAAGCGTGATGCTTATAAACCCATTACACATTACACTTTACGCATAACGATTATGACATACATTGAATATGAACATTGGACGGTCACTGATAACTGTTCACTGATAAACTGAATAAAAGGGGGGGGAACTTTTGGGGCTCAGACACAGTGAAGAATGTGAAGAACTTCTGGTGCAGGCCAAAAAGTTTGCCAGAAAGAATAATTTTTTAGGTGTGGAACATGTTTTTCTTGCTCTTATTGATAGAGAGAGAGCTCTTGTAGAAGATATGATTTCTTCCTCAGGCGTTACTCTTGATTATATTCTTGAAGAGATGAATAATTATTGCTGGTCTACTTCGGAACAGCCTGCATGGAATGAATTTATTACTACTCCGAGGATGAAGAATTTATTGAAAATTGCTGAAAAAGAGGCTCTTGCTGCCCGTTCTATGAAAATAGAACCTGTACATTATCTCCAGGCCATATTAAAAGAGGGAAGAGGTGTTGTGCCTGTAACTCTTATAAATTCAGGGCTCAATCTTGACGATCTCTACATTAATCTCTCAGGAGATGCACCGCCGGAAGGAAGAAGTTCCCCTGCACCACCTTCCAGAGCTAAAGATGAAAAACCGGGAGCTAATAAAGGTAAAAAATCTCTTCTGGCCAGATGTTCCAGAGATCTTGTTTTACTTGCAAAAGAAGGAAAACTCGAACCGGTAATAGGAAGAAAAGATGAAACAGTAAAAATGATACAGGTTCTTACCAGAAGAGGTAAGAATAATCCTGTTATTATAGGTGAACCGGGTGTCGGTAAAACGGCTCTCGTTATGGCACTTGCACAGAGAATAGCTGAAAATAAAGTTCCTGAAACACTCAGAGGAAAAAAGATTATGGAGCTGAGTATGACAAGCCTTGTAGCAGGTACCAAACACAGAGGAGAATTTGAAGAACGTCTTGAACAATTATTAAAAGAAGTAGATGATCCGAATATTATACTTTTTATTGATGAACTTCATATTATAATAGGAGCAGGAGATTCCAAAGGCAGCATGGATGCTGCCAATATCCTGAAACCTGCTCTTGCCAGAGGAGATATAACACTTATAGGTGCCACTACTATTGACGAATACAGGAAATATATAGAGAAAGATCCTGCCCTTGAGAGAAGGTTTCAGCCGGTACAGGTAAATGAACCGTTAGAATCTGATACTATTGAAATTCTGAAGGCTTTAAGGCCAAAATTTGAAGAACATCATAAGGTAAAAATATCAGACGAAGCAGTAGTTCAGGCGGTAAAACTGTCAGTTCGTTACCTGACAGAAAGGTTTCTCCCTGATAAAGCCATAGATATAATAGATGAAGCATGTTCAAGTGTAAAGGTTCAGCAGTATGTTTCTTTTATGCCGGGAAAGCTGAAATATAATGAAGCTACAGGTGAAGTGGAAGAAAGTGAGAAAAAATACCCCGGATCATCCGATATAACAAAAGATGTGTCACCTGAAGGAGGCAGGCCTGTTATAACAGAGAAAGAGGTTGCAAAAGTAATAGCTCTATGGACAGATATACCTATAGAGAATCTTACTACTGAAGAATCTGTGAGACTGGCAGAAATGGAAGACAGGATGAAAAGCAGAGTCAAGGGACAGGACAAAGCCATACATAAAGTATCACAGGTTGTGAAAATGGCCCGTCTTGGCCTTGCCAATCCGGGGCGCCCAAGAGGAGTGTTTTTATTCCTCGGTTCCACAGGTGTCGGAAAAACAGAACTTGCCAAAGCTCTGGCAGAGTTTCTCTTCGGAAGTGAAGATGAATTAATAAGACTTGATATGTCGGAATACAAGGAAAAACACTCGATATCCAAATTAATAGGTGCACCTGCCGGGTATGTAGGACATGAAGAAGAAGGACGTTTTACAAGGATGGTGAGAACGAAACCTTATTCTGTTGTACTTCTTGATGAAGTGGAAAAGGCTCACCCTGAAGTGTTTGACATTTTCCTTCAGGTTTTTGATGACGGCAGGCTTACAGATCAGAGAGGAAGAACAATAAATTTCTGTAACACCATAATTATAATGACATCCAACCTTGCTGTAGATTATGATGAAATTTTGAAAAAGGTTGAAGAAGAAAAACAGATGACCGATGGCTGGGCTATGGATGAGGATATGGTAGAAAGAGAAAAAATCTGTGACAGATTGCAGGAATATTTTCGTCCTGAATTCTTAAACCGCATCGATGAAATAGTCGTGTTCAATCCGCTCATAAAAGAGGTATTGCGTAATATTGCCGATGTAAATATAGCTTCTTTCCTGAAACGTCTCAAAGAGGAAAAATCTATAGATATGGAAATAGACGAAGAACTTGTAGAACTTATATTGAAATACGGATATAATCCCAGATACGGAGCAAGACCTCTTAAAAGAGCCGTTCAGAGATTCCTGATTAATACTTTTGCACAGAAGATGCTTGAAGAAGAATTTAAGGCGGGAGCAAAAGTTTATGCTACTGTTCAGGGCGAAAGGGTCATTTTCAGGAAAGAAGGACATATTTCAGATATACATGATGACCGGAACAAGGATGACCGGAATGATGATGAAGAGGATTTTCTTAACAAAACATGGGCTCCGGAAAAATAGAAAAGTGAAGAGTGAAGGGTGAAGAGTAAAGATTGAATAGTGAATAGTGGAGAGTAATAAACAGTAACTGATAACTGGTAACTGGTAACTGGTAACTGGTAACTGGTAACTGGTAACTGATAACTGATAACTGGTAACTGGTCACTGATAACTGGTAACTGATAACTGGTCACTGATAACTGCTCACCGGTCACTGATAATAATCGTAATGCGTAATGCGTAATGCGTAATGCGTAAGTCTGTGAATTACTTACGCGTCACGCGTCACGCGTCACGCGTCACGCTTTACGAGGTAAAAACTATGAAAGTTACATTACAGATAATTAACAGTCCCGATGACGGGAAGGAATTTCAGTTAAGTAAAAGGGAAAATTATATCGGCCGTGTAAGCGGTAATGAAATAATTATTCCCTATGATAATCAAATTTCACGACGTCATTCAAAGGTTGAATTGAAAAATCAGGAAGTATGGCTTGAAGATATGGATAGCAGAAACGGCACTTTTGTAAACAATGAAAGACTTGAAGAGCCATATTTACTCAGTCCCCAGGAGATATTCAGGGTTGGCAAAACCTATCTACAGGTAATTATTACATAAACCGGAGGGGTGTAAAATGATCAGTGCAACAATCGGTAGATATAAAATAGTGGAAGAACTTGGCCGTGGCGGTATGGGTATTGTTTATAAAGGAGATGATCCTGTTCTCGGAAGAGCAGTGGCAATAAAAATTCTTCCTCCTCATTTTGTAGAAAATCAGGAAAGCAGGGAAAGATTTGTAAGAGAAGCTCAGACAGGAGCAAAGCTTAATCATCCGAGTATAAGAGGTATTTATGATATAAGTGAACATGAAGGCATATTTTATATAGTACTTGAATATGTTTCAGGTATTGGCCTTGATGAGCTTATGAAAAAGAAAAAAGCCTTTAATGTAGAAGAAGCTCTGGAAATATTCATACCCGTCTGTGAAGCACTGGAATATGCCCATCAACATGGAATAATTCACAGAGATGTTAAACCTGCCAATGTAATGTACAGTGATAAAAAAGAAGTAAAAGTGGCAGATTTCGGTCTTGCGTGGATTGAAACAGAACAATCACTTACCCAGCCTGGAGCAGTTATGGGAACGTTCGGGTATTTTTCTCCCGAACAGGCAAGAGGTGAGAAGGTAGACAGGAGAACAGATATATATTCTCTCGGCGTCATGCTGTATGAGATGATGACAGGAAGGCTTCCCTTTGAAGCAAAAAATCCTGCTTCTTTAATTCAGCAGCACCTTACCGTAGCACCGCCTCAGCCTTCTTCTGTTAATCCCGATATTCCTTCTTTTGTTGATGAAGCTATATTGAAAGCTCTCAGGAAAGACCCGAATACAAGATATCAGACTGTTCAGGAATTTTTAAATGATATTGCAGGAGACAGGATTGTAAAAAAACAGGAGGAACAGAAAACAGCATCTCCTACGGAAGCAGCCCTCCATAATATACTTGGAAATAATTATTATAAACAGGGTAAACTTGATCTGGCCATACTTGAATGGGAAAAAGCAACACAGCTTGATCCTTACAATGCTCTTACTCATAACAATCTTGGCACAGCCTATGATGGTATTGGTAATCTTGACCTGGCAGTAAGGGAATATAATTATGCAGTAGAATTAAATCCCAATAATTTTGTAGCCCATTATAATCTTGGTTCTGCTTATTACAGAAAAGGTGATGTAGATTCTGCAGTAGAGGAATATAAGAAAACAACCCTTCTGAATGCAAAATTTGCTCCCGCTTATTATAATCTTGGCAATGGTTTTTATAAGCAGGGAAAGATGGAACTCGCTGTTGAACACTGGCAGAAAGCTCTCCAGCTTAATCCCGAATTTGCAGAAGTTTTATATAACCTGGGTAATGCTTACGCAAAAATGGGCAAAAAACAGGAAGCACTTGAAAGCTGGGAAAAAGCAATAGCCCTGGATCCGGAATTTGCTGTGGCCCATTACAATATAGGAACACTCCATATGGATAATAATAATATGGAACTTGCTACTGCTTCCTGGGAAAAATCTCTTGAATTAAATCCTAATTTTGCAGAAGCCAGATATAATATCGGTAACCTTTATTTTCAGCAGGGTAATATGGAAAAAGCTGTTGAAGAATGGAATAAAGCCATTGAATTAAAGCAGGATTACTGGGAAGCTCATTACAATCTCGGTAATGTTTATTACCAGAAACAGGACATTGACCTTGCTGTGGCATCATGGCAGAAAACAGTTGCCTATAATGATAAATACTGGCAGGCTCATTATAATCTCGGTAATGTCTACTTTTTTGAACAGGAACAGATAGATCCTGCCATTGTATCATGGCAGAAGGTTACTACGCTCCATCCTGACTACTGGCAGGCCTATTATAATCTCGGTGAAGCTTATTTCAAACAGGATAAGCTGGAACTTACTGTCATGGAATGGGAGAAAGTTGTATCTATTGATCCCAAACACTGGCAGGCCCAGCATAACCTGGGTAGTGTTTATTTTAAAATGGGGAAACTGGAAAAAGCCATAGCCCAGTGGACAAAATCTCTAGCCCTGATGATATTTAATTTTTAGTTTTTCACCTGTCGGTTTTTCAGCTATCAGCTTTTTGTCTGTTTCTTTTTACTTGATAATAAAAATTAACAAATTTTTAACATAATCTTATTTACTTTAACGGTATTTGCTGGTAATCTATAATTGAATATAAATAATTCGTAATAACCCTCGCGTTACGCTTACCCGTTACGCGTCACGAATATAAGGAGGATACTCATGTTCGGAGGATATATTTCTCAGGGAGTGCTTCAGAGTAATCAACAGAAAACTGTTCAATCATTACCCAATAGAGTTGGTAATATTGAAAAAACTCCTAAAGATTCAGTTCAGTTTTCATCAACAGACAGCAGTGATATGATATTTAATGTGAAGAAGTTTGGCTTTATGGAGGGAACTAATAAACTTCCGGCGGAAACATTGCCGAAATCTTCATCTTCCGGAATTACTATAAGTTCCGAAGAAGTCCATGTAAATGAAACTGTAAAAGTCGGACTTTCCTGTGACAGAGAAGAAGGGTTAACTCCTTATTTCCTGTGCGGTCATAGTGAATTACCTGCTGCAGAAGGAGCAATACTTACTGCCAGGACTATAATTGAACATGACCTTGTAGAAAAAGGTAAAGATAAATATAACACATTAAAACCATGTCCTGCAAGTTCAAAAATTGTTTCTGCTGTTCATGGTTTCGATAGCACGTTATCAGATATTGTTGTTAAAAATAATCCGATTTTACTGGAATTTTAGTTTGTAACCAGGATAAGCTGTAAGATAAAAAAATAGTCGTCAGGCTATTTTTTTATCTTACAGCTCCGGAAAAACCATCTATTTTATAATTTTTTCCAGCTTATCCCTGAGAGATGTCTGTTCATCTGTTAGATTTTCTTTTTCTTTCAGTTCATTATATTTATTATTTAATATTTCCTCCAAGGATTTAGATTTTTCTTTAGAGAAATATTCTTTACCTTCTTCTATCTTACCGATTTTCAGACAGAGAATAATCATTTTCGCATACATATCGATGTTCAGTTCATTAAAAGATTTCCTCTGACTTTTTTTCTTTATCTTATCTTTCATTTCTTCAAAGATTTTTATGGAAGATTTATAATGATTGTAAGCTTTATTTAAATCTTTCAGGTTATCTTCATAGAGAAGTCCGAGATTGTAATTCCAGATTTTTTCTTTACTTACATCTTTTATTTCTCTACTCATTTCTATTGCCTGTTTATAATATTCTATTGCTTCATCTATTTCTCCGAGTTTATAATAGGTATTGCCCAGGTTTCCAAGGGTTGAACTGGCCTGTCTTCTATCTTTTATTTCTTTACTTATATTAAGTGAATCAAGATAATAATCTATAGCTTCTTCGAGATCGCCTGATTCACTGTAAGCATTTGCAATATTTCCCAGCCTGTTTCCTTCCCCTCTCTTATCTTTTATTTCTTTACTGATTTCAAGAGCCTGATTGTAGTATTCAATGGCTTCTTCCATATCACCCATTTTATAATAAGCATTCCCAAGATTTCCGAGAGCAGTGCCTGCCTGCCTTATATCTTTTACTTCCTTGCTTATATCAAGAGCGGAAAGATAACAATCAATAGCTTCTTCCAGTTCTCCGAATTCTATATAGGCATTACCCAGGTTGCCCATTCTGTTACCTTCTCCGCTTCTATCTCCTATTTCTCTGCTTATGGCAAGTGCTTCATTATAGTAAGATATAGCTGTTTCCATATCTCCGAGTCTGTAATAAGCATTGCCAAGATTCCCGACAGAAGCTCCTATCTGTTTTCTGTCTCCTATTTGCTTGCAGTAATCGAGGCCTTTATTATAATAATTTATGGCTTCACCTATTTCGCCGAGCCTGTAATAGGCATTGCCTATATTTCCGAGAGCAATTCCTTTTGATTGTTTATCATCAATTTTTTCCAGCAGAGCAAGAGTTTCTTCTGATTGTTTTATAGCTTCTTCATACATACCCATAATATTTTTTGTAGTACCGAGAGTTAGACCACATTCTGCTATTAATTTTTCATCTCCCAGTTTATTTGCCAGATCATACAATAATGTCGCGAGTGTATGAGATTTTGGAGGAACCTGTATTTTAAGCCTGTTGCAGAGGTTATTGATCTGACTTATTGTATCTGTTTCAGCCAGATCCAGAATTTCCTGCGTAATAATTTTCTTTCTGGCCTTTGGAAGAGAAAGTTTTTCTTCCATTACACAATCAACTATTTTCATAAGAGCATCTACAAGCTCACCTTTTTCTATTGCATCGTCAATTTCCAGTAAACTTTCTTCTTCCTCTTCTTCCTGTGCTTCTTCCTCTTCTTCCTCGCCTTCCTCTTCTTCTTCCTGTGTTTCTTCTTCCTCTTCTTCCACTTCTTCGTCAGCAGGAATTTCTTCTTCGGTTTTACTGATGTTCTGCCTTATCTGAAGATTATCCATAACCCTGTTGAGATAGGATAGAGACCCTGCCAGTTTTTGATTCCCCTGTTCTGCCGCATCTTTAATTTGATTGTCCAGTATGGCAAAGAAGTTCTCGTCAAAACTATTCCTGTTATTCTGTATTGCAGTAATCAAAGCACCTATACCTTTACATTTTTGAAGTTCCTGTATTAAATCAAGATATTCCTTGTCTTTTTTACTCGACATATGTATTCTCCTTTATCACCTTATACCATATTAAAATTACATTACTTTTATTCGTGCAACATTAATAACAATCCTGCTAGATTTATAAATTATGATATGTTGTTTTCTAAAAACTCTTGTCAAACTTCAGGAGTTATGTTATAGTATATTCGTATTATTAATTCTTTAACTCTATAAAAGAGTGGGAAGGCCCACTCTTTCATAGTTTTTATCATAATAGTAAGAAATTGTAAATTTAGACTTTATTGAATTTCCAGGGAATTTACCCGGAAAGGCTGAACAGTGAAAGGGAAAGAAATTTGTATTGAACTGGAAAATTTATTATCTCCTGTTATTTCATCTATGGGATATGAACTGGTCTATGTGTATTATTTGAAAGAGAATAAAAACTGGATAGTCCGTATTGCAATAGATAAAGATGGTGGTGTGTCCCTGAATGATTGTGAACATGTCAGTAAAGTCATAGACAGCAGACTGGATGAAATAGATTTAATAAAAACTTCTTATTTACTGGAAGTTTGTTCTCCCGGGTTAGACAGACCTCTTATAAAAGAGAGAGATTTTGTCAGGTTTCAGGGCAGAAAGATTAAGGTTAAAACAAAAGAACCCCTGGAAAATAGAAAAAATTTCACAGGAGTACTGAAAGAATTTAGAGAAGGTACTGTGACCTTAATTGATGGGGAAGAGATATTTCATATATCCCTGGAGAAAATACAGAAGGCTAACTTGATTACGGAAATCGATTTTTGAAACAGTCAACAGACCTGAAGTCAGGCTGAATGACTGCTGCACTCTTATTATACAGAGAGGAGGATCCCTGGGAATTTGAAAACCAGGAGGTAAAGTTTGAGCAACGAATTAATTAAAGCCTTAGAACAAATAGAAAAAGAGAAGGGTATTTCCAAATTGGTACTTTTAGAAGCAATTAAAGATGCTTTAAGTTCCGCTTTGAAGAGGAATTTTGGAAATAGTCAAAATTTTACCATAGACATTGATCAACATACGGGGCAGGTAAGAGTTCTGGCCAGAAAAAAAGTTGTGACTAAAGTGACAGACCCTCATTCTGAAGTGATTCACAGGGTTGCCAGGGAAACCAGCCCTGATTGTCAGCCAGGTGATATGATAGAGGTTGAGATTACCCCGTCAAATGTAGGAAGAATAGCTGCTCAGACTGCAAAACAGGTTATTGTACAGCGCATAAGAGAAGCAGAGAGAGAGCTTTTATTTAAAGAATTTGCCGACAGGAAAGGTGATATAGTAACAGGTGTAATTCAGAGAATAGAACAGAATAAGGTTTATATAGATCTTGCCAAAATTGAAGGTGTAATTCCTCAATCTGAGCAGGTGTCAATAGAAAAATACCGTCCCGGGGACAGAATAAAGGTTTATATCCTGGATGTTAAAGTGACGAGCAAAGGCCCGCAGGTCATATTATCCCGTACACATCCCGGTTTTTTAAATCGTTTATTTGAAATGGAAGTCCCTGAAATATATGAACATATAGTTGAGATAAAAAGTACAGCCAGAGAGCCGGGATATCGTTCCAAAATAGCTGTTCACTCAAGTAACAGTGATGTTGATGCAGTAGGTTCCTGTGTCGGCAGCAGAGGTTCAAGGGTTCTCTCTGTTGTTCAGGAATTGAAAGGTGAAAAAATAGATATAGTTTTATGGGATAAAGATCCTGTTGTTTTTATAGCCAATGCATTGAATCCTGCCAAGGTACTATCTGTCGAACTCAGAGAAGAAGAGAGTTTTGCTCTTGTTGTAGTTCCTGATAACCAATTGTCTCTTGCTATTGGTAAAGAAGGACAAAATGCAAGACTTGCTGCAAAACTTACCGGATGGAAAATAGATATAAAAAATAAAAGCGCCTACGAGGAAGAACAGGCTAAAAATAAGATAATAGATGAATTGATTGGCAGTCTTGTAGAGGGATTTAAGCCTGTGACAGTAATGGCCGTGGAAGTAATGGAGAAAGAAAAAACCTTTCTTTTTACAATTACCTTTGAACATTATATCGATGCCCTGGAAAGAAAAAAATCTCTTTTGCTGACCTCTCCTTATGAAGACTGGTGTATCAGGGTGAAACCTCCTCTGGAAGGTGAATTCCCTATGGAGGAAGTTGCCGAACTGTTGATGAAACTTCTTGAACCTGTTCCTATAATATCACTTGAATTAAATAAAAAAGATAAAAAACTCTTTGTAGGAATATCTTCCGAAGTTACCGGGGACATTATAAAGAGACAGAAAGAAGAGGAGTTCCTGACAACACTTGGAGAATGGAAAATTATTATAGAGTCAGTGAAAAAAGAAGAATACGAAAAAGAACAGGACGATATAATAGAAACTCTGGTTAATGTTATATCTCCTGTACCTGTAGTTTCCCTGGAGGTAGATGAAGAAAAATATTTTGTTAAGATTTTAGTTGCAGAAAATGATTTGGAAAGTGCTGAGGAAAAAATGAATAAAACTAAATTGCCTGATTTTATGAGTAAATGGCAGATAAATATAGAGCCTTACAGTGTACTGAATGGTGGAGGTGAGTAGTTTGGCTGAAAAAACTAGAGTATATCAATTAGCAAAGGATCTTGGTATCACAAGTAAGGAATTAATAGGAATTTTACAGGAATTAAATGTTGAAGTTAAAAGCCATATGAGTTCCCTTGAATTCGGAGTATCTGATCAGGTACTGGATTATCTTACCAGATCAGATAAAGGAACAGATGTGGGACATTTTCAAACACAGGAAGATGCTGACGAAGAAGAATACCAGGATCTTCTGCTGAAGAAAGACAGAAAAGATAGAGGAGATGAGATTGAAGAACTGGAAGATGAAGAATTCCAGGGTGGAAAAAGAAAAGTCAGAGATGACAAAAAGAAAAAGAAAAAGAAATGGGAAGGTGACGTTTTAGATACAATATTAACTACAGAAAAGACGAAACCTTCAAAAATTAAAAAGAAAAAGAGGCAGGATAGACAGGACGAAGAGCAATTATCAGGAGAAAAGACTGAATTGACCAGAACTGTTTATATAGTAGATCCTGTATCGGTTAAAGAACTGGCCACCAGGATGGAACTGGCTCCCAATGAATTAATTAAAGAGTTTATAAAAATGAAATTAATGGTCAGTCTGAATCAACTGGTCAGTGCTGAAAATGCATCAAAAGTAGCAGAACGTTTTGGCATTGCCATTGAAATAGTAGATGCTTATACCGAAGAGATTTTAGAAGAAAAGAAAGAAGAAGTAGAGAATCTTGTTTTCCGTCCTCCTGTAGTTACAGTTATGGGTCATGTTGATCATGGCAAAACGTCTTTGCTGGATTCCATAAGGGCAACTCATGTCACAGATACGGAAGCCGGAGGTATAACACAGTCCATAGGAGCCTATCAGGTAGAAGTTAACGGACATCCTATAACTTTTATTGATACTCCCGGCCATGAAGCATTTACTCAGATGAGAGCGAGAGGTGCCAATATTACAGATGTTGTTGTTCTGGTTGTAGCGGCAGATGACGGAGTTATGCCTCAAACAATTGAAGCCGTAAGTCATGCGAGAGCAGCTAAATCTTCAGGAACAATTCCTATTATTGTAGCTATTAATAAAATAGATAAACCTCAGAGTAATCCTGACAGAGTCAAACAGCAGCTGGCAGAACTGGGACTTGTTCCGGAACAATGGGGCGGAGATACTATTACTGTTCCTGTTTCTGCAAGAACTAAAGAAGGTATCAATGATTTACTCGATATGATTTTACTTCAATCTGAAATGTTGGAATTAAAGGCAAATCCTGATAAAAAAGCGAGAGGAACGATTCTTGAAGCCAGGTTAGATAAGCAGAGAGGCCCTGTTGCTACAGTAATCGTCCAGCAGGGAACCCTGAGAGAAGGAGACGCTGTCATAGCAGGTCTTGTTTATGGAAAAATAAGAGCAATGACCAATTATAAAGGGGAAAGATTAAAAGAAGCTTATCCTGCTATGCCTGTAGAGATTACCGGTCTTTCCGATGTACCTCAGGCAGGAGACGACCTCTTTGTCTGTGAAAATGACAGAAAAGCAAAACAGCTGGCTACAGGGAGAGCAGAGAAGGTCAGAGAAGAAAAAATGAAATCTGTTAAAAGAGTTACTCTTACAGATCTCTTCAAACAGCTTCAGGACGGCCAGATAAAAGAACTTAATATCATAATCAAAGCTGATACACAGGGCTCTGTCGAGGCTATGACTCAGGCTCTTAATAAATTGAGCACTGATGAAGTAAGAGTCAATGTTATACTCGGAGGCGTAGGTGCTATTAACGAGCGTGACATTATGCTGGCCTCTGCTTCCAATGCAATAATTATAGGATTTAATGTACGATCTGATTCAAATATAATTAAACTTGCTGAAAATGAAAAGATAGATGTGAGATTTTACAGAATTATCTACCAGGCCATTGATGATATCAAGGCTGCTATGGCAGGTTTACTCGATCCTATTTACAGAGAGGTAGCTCTTGGAAAAGCTGAAATAAGGGCAACTTTTAATGTCTCTAAAATCGGTGTAATAGGAGGAGCCTATGTACTGGAAGGTAAAATTACCAGAAGTGCCGATGTAAGAGTTCTCCGTGATAATGTAGTAATATGTGAAGGTAAGATATCTTCTCTGAAACGTTTTAAAGATGATGCCAGAGAAGTTCTTGCAGGCTATGAATGCGGAATAGGAGTGGAAAAATTCAACGGATTATGTCCCAAGGATATTATTGAAGCCTATGAATTACAGCCTGTAATGAGAGAACTGTGAGGAACCATGAGAAGCTACAGTAGAACTGAACGTCTTAATAGACTTATAAAAGAAGAGATTGGAGTTATAATCCAACATCTCAAGGATCCGAGAATAGGTTTTTTAACTGTCCTTGATGTAGAATTGTCCAAAGATCTCAGTATTGCCAGGGTTTATGTCAGTGTTTACGGAGATACTGATACAAGAAATAAGGCTATGGAAGCTCTTGAAAGTGCTGCAGGATTTATCAGAGGTGAACTGGCGGGAAGGGTGAGAATTAAATCTATACCTGAATTAAGATTCATCTATGATAAATCGGAAGAAATAAGAGAGCGTATTTCTTCTCTTCTTAAGGAAGTGAAATAGTTTTTTTACAAAAAAAGATTTCATGGCAGGTAGTTGTTTCTTATGGTAGATAAACATTTTATTATTGAGCCAGTAAGACAGAGGTTTCTTGAACAGCGTCTGAGATCTGTTTTCGAGAGTTTTGGTTTTCGTGAGATTTCTACTCCTACAATAGAACTCGGAGGCAGGCTGGATGATATTTTTTATTCAAATACTGTTTTCCCCGGTTCAGGACTTATTTACCAGTGTGCAGAATATCCCGGTAATTATACTTTTTTACGTCCCGACCTTACAGTTTCCATAGCCAGAATCGTAGCAACTCATTTTCGCAATCTTGAAAAACCAATCAGACTTTATTATATTTCTAATTCTTTTCTCTGTGATAAACTGCAGGGAGAAAAGGAAACCTATCATGGCGGAGCGGAAATAATAGGTACAAACAGTCAGGAAGCTGATATTGAGTTACTGATTATGTCAGTAGAAGCACTTCAAAAAATAGGCCTTACTGAATTTCAGATGGATATCGGTCATGTTACTTTCTGGGATATAATATTTAAAGAAGCACGTTTTAGCGATGAAAAAACTGCAAGGCTGAAAAAACTACTTCGTAACAAACGTTTTAATTCCTTTATTAAAGAAGGGGACAGTAAAGACCTTCCGAAAGGTCTGAGAGAAATTATAAATAATGTTCCTTTTCTGAGAGGTAAATTTGAATTTTTAAATTCTCTTGCAGAACAATGTGAACCTTTAGCTGTATTACTCGGCCGGATTACCGATACCTGCAGGGTTCTGGATAGTTACGGTCTTGGTGATTATTTTACAGTTGACTTTTCTATAACAGGTGAGCTGCCGTATTATTCCGGATATACCTTTGAATTTTATACAAAAGATATAAATTTATTGCTTGGAAGCGGCGGAAGATATGATAAATTGCTCGGTCAGTTCGGATACAACTGCCCTGCTACAGGTTTTTCTATAAATATAGGAAATACCATTAAAGCACTTGAAAAATGTCAATCTCTTGCCATGCCGGGAGGAGGCAAAACGGATTTTTTCATAACAAGAGATGGCAGTTCTGTAACGACACTGTTCAGGATTGCAAGAGAATTGAGGAGAAAAGGTTTTCTTGTTGAAGTTGAGATAACAGGGAGATGTCTGGAAGAATCTCTTAATTATGCAAGAAACAGAGAAATAAAGAGTGTTATAATTCTGGGAAGTACCAATCTTCAGGAAAAACAGATCCTGTTAAAAAATATGGAAACAGGTGATGAAACAATAATTGATTTCAATGAGTTTTTACTTTGAAGGTTAGCTGTCAGCTAAAGTTTACAGAAAACTGATTGATTTTATTTTACGTCGCGTCACGCGTCACGATTGGAGCATATATGAAACCTCTGTCCATTGCTTTACCTGCAGGGAAACTGCTTGGCCCTGCTATGGATTTTCTTGCTAAATCCGGTATAGCCTGTGATACCCTTTCGATGGACGAAAGACATAAAATTTATTTTGATAATAAACATAAATATAAACTTATTTTGCTTGATCCTTTTGATATACCTGTATATGTAGAACTTGGCGCCGCTGATCTGGGTATAGTTACACGGGATATATTACTTGAAAGAGATAGAACGGTCATTGAATTGCTGGAAGTGAATTACGGTCATGGCAGATTAATTCTTGCCACTCTTGAGAGTAATAAGGTCAGAACTATTGCTGATATATATACCAGTTCATCTGTTGCTACGAATTATCCCTTTATCGCTCACAATTATTTCAAAAGCCTCGGTATACCGGTTGAGATTATTAAAGTTTCTCCGCCTGTGGAACTGGCTCTTGAATGTAATCTTTCTGATTTGATACTTACATATTCACCGGCAGAGCATTTATGTGAAGATATAATAGAAATAGCTGAAATAGCCAGAGTGTCAAATCTTATTATAGCAAACAGAACAAGTTTTAAGAATTCTTTCAATCAGATATACTATTTAACTCAGCAGATGAAAGAATTGATAGAAATTCCAGGGGCGGATGCACTGTCTTCTCCATAAGAGGAAACTTTATGACTGCCGAAGAAAAGCTCTGTTTAAAACTTACGAGTCTGAAGAAACGGTGGAAGTTCTTTCTCTCTTTAAACCGGGCAATAACAGGTTTTTTTCTCGGTCTCTCTATCTCTTTCTTTATAGTTATTGCAGGAAAGTTTCTCTTAATTCCTTTTTCCCTTACCTTATTATATCTTATTCCTTTCCTGACATCCCTCCTTTTTTCCCTTGTAGAAGTGTGTAAAAAATTTCCTCTCAGGGATGTGGCTTTTTCAATTGACGGAAAGACAGATTTGAAGGAAAGGCTCGGAACAGCTGTAGAAATGATTGAAAAGAAAATCACTTCTCCTATGGTTACCGCTCTTATAGAAGATGCGGCCAATGTTTCTGACAGTATTGAGCCGGCAAAGGTAATTTTTTTCGAATTTCCTCTGAGAAAAGTTATGATTATGGTTTCTGTCCTGATATTATTTACAGGTTTATATTTTATTCCATGTAAATCTTCTTCTGATAAAGACGGAGAGAAGGTTAAGGACTTAATTAAAGAAAAAGGTAAAGAACTGGAACAGTTCAGTGAAGAAATAAAAAAATCATTGGATAAAACCGGATTAAATAAAGAATTATCTGAAGATCTTAAAGAACTTTCAAAGAAAATGCAGGGCCACGATGTTACTAAAAAACAGGCACTTATGGATATTTCATCACTGGAGCAGCACTGGAAAGAAAGACAGAATAAAGATACTTTAAAGGGCATGTTGAAAAAATGCCTTACACCTGATATGGACATTGCCAGTGGAGAAACTTCTGAAGATATGCTTAAATCTATGGCACGTAAAGCGGCAAAAGGGGGATTGTCCGATAAAGAAAAATCGGAAATGGCAAAAAAGTTAGATGAAGCATTGAAAAATATGAAAAATAGTTCTCTTAAGGATGAGTTACAGAATCTTTCTAAAGCACTGAAGGGCGGAAATAATAAGGAAATAAGTCAGGCTTTTGAGAAAATGGCTCAGAAAAGTCTGGAGAATAAAAATAACAGTAAAGACATGATTGATAATGTCTGTTCAAAACTTCAGAACTGTCAGAAAGACATAGCCAGAGAAGGGAACCAGAAAGATTCTGATATGGCCGGTAAGGGAGAATTTAAGGAGAGTTCTTTTAAAGATGGCTTTTCTCAAAATCCCACTGAAATACCTGTGAAAAAGGTTTCCGCCGATAGCAAGGGACATGGTGATTTTGGTAAGGGAAGCACAAATGAAGAGAAAAAAGGTGAACCTGTAGCAAAAAAACCTTTTTACGACAGGAAATCTGATAGCACTTCTGATAAGACAGAAATCTTTATTAAACATTATATGGAAGAAAGGGTAAATACTGAACAGAAAGAAACACTGGTTTCAGGAAAAACAGGTGATGGCAAAACAGCAGGCAGTGAACCTGTAATCGGAGCTCCTTCAGGAGAAGGCGGTGCTTATAAGCCCTATAAAAAAGTTTTGACTGAATATAAAGATGAAGCAGAGAAAAGTCTTAATAAAGAAAAGATACCTAAAGGATATAAAGCTGTGGTAAGGCAGTATTTTGATACAGTGATCAGTGAAAAGTGAAGGGTGAAGAGTGAAAAGTGAAGGGTGAAGAGTGAAAAGTAGGGGCGATCCCCCTGTGGTCGCCCAGTACCGGTAAAACACGCATCACGCATTACGCATCACGAACCACACGTGCGGTAATTTATAACTGGTAACTGGTAACTGATATTGACTGGTAACTAACTGGTAACTGGTCACTGGTCACTGGTCACTGATAACTGTAAAATCCGGGAGATGAATTATACAATACATGGACGAACATATAGAAGCTAAAATAAATCATTTCAGAGAGTCTGTTCGGAAATTACAGCAAGAGATAGGGAAATTAATTGTAGGTAATTCGGATATAATAGAAGGGGTTATATTCTGTCTGCTTGCCAGAGGACATGCATTGCTCGAAGGAGTTCCGGGCCTAGGGAAAACTCTGCTTGTAAAGACTATGAGTCAGGTACTGGATATTTCTTTTTCCCGTATTCAGTTTACTCCCGATCTTATGCCTGCAGATATAATAGGTACCAATATTGTAGGTGAAGATCACCAGGGACATCGTTCTTTTCAGTTTCATAAGGGGCCGGTATTTGCCAATATATTACTGGCAGATGAGATTAATCGTGCCACTCCCAAGACTCAATCGGCACTATTAGAAGCCATGCAGGAAAAAACTGTTACGTGTACAGGAGTAAAACACACTCTTCCTGAACCTTTTCTTGTACTTGCCACTCAGAATCCTATAGAAATGGAGGGTACTTACCCTCTTCCAGAGGCACAGTTAGACAGATTTCTTTTTAAACTCATAGTTAACTTTCCATCACTTGATGAACTGGTGGAAATAATAAGGAGAACTACCGGTAAAGATGAACTTTCACCGGAAAAAATCCTCCATGGTAATGAAATAATTGAAATGAGAAACCTTGTAAGGGAAGTTATCCTATCGGAAAAAATTGAACAGTATGTGGGAAAATTAATCCTTGCCACTCATCCTGGCAGTCCCTGTGCAGCGGAAAAGACAAACAGATATGTCCTGTACGGTTCAAGCCCCAGAGGTGCCCAGGCCATTATACTTACAGCCAAAATAAGAGCTCTTCTGGATAACAGATATAATGTCAGTTTTTCCGATGTTAAAAGTGTTGCCCGTCCTTCACTCAGACACAGGATAATATTGAATTTTGAAGGACAGGCTGAAGGTATCAGGACAGACGATATAATAGAGCAAATCCTTTTAGAAATTTTAGAGTAAGGAACATTCGCGTCACGCGTTACGAAAAGGATATAATATGTATAAATATCTATATTTTTTGATAATAATAATCTTTACCATGACATGTCCTGTTATGTCCCTGAGTCAGACACTGCAGGACCCTTCTCGTTTTGAAAAAGATATTATTCTGGAAGTATATCCTGGTTTTGAAGGATATTATAAATTTCAGAAATGGTTTCCTGTTACTGTTGTGGCGAGGAATAACGGAGCCTATTTTAAAGGTGATCTGGTCATAAAAAGCGTTACTTATGGCAATCAGATTCCAATTATTTCAAAGAAATATATTGAATTGCCGGCAAATACACCGAAGAAAATTCAGATGTACCTGTCTCCTGAATTTTCTTCTCAATGGCAGGATAAAGTTCTTGTAGAACTTGTAGATACAGGAGGCAAATTATGTGCTTCAAGGACTGAACCTATTAAACAGTTAACTCAGGAACAGACACTTCTTCTGGTTCTTTCAGGGGATAAATCGGGACTGAACTATTTAAACGGCCCTCAGACAAATCTGTGGCATCAAAGTAATTTAATGGTTTTATATCCTGATAGCGCCAATCTTCCCCGTGAATGGATTGGTTATGAAAGTGTGGATATAATGATTATCAATAATTTTTCCATTAATGATAGTCTGGATGAACTTCAGAGGAAATCTCTTGCCGAGTGGGTTCAGGCCGGAGGTAAATTGCTTGTTTCTTCCTGCGGAAATCCTGTGGAATTTTCAAATACTTTTTTAGAAGAAGCTCTGCCAGTAGTATTTCAATCAAATGTCCTTCTACCTTCTATTGATTCTATGACCGGTTATGCCGGAGCCGCATTGAATATCGAACCTCCCGGTATTTCCATAATAAAATCTTCAGCTAAAACAGGATGTAAAAATAATGTTGTTATTGAAGAACAGAATATTCCTGTTATAACGACTTCTTATTCCGGTCTAGGAAAAATTACCTTTCTTACTTTTGATATATCTAAAGAACCATTTAAAAACTGGAACTGGAAAATGAAATTCTGGGGGAAAGTTCTGTCTGATCTTTATTTTTATGGTTTGCCGTCTTTTAATCCTTCTTCGGACGATATCAATAATATTCTTTATAATATTCCTTCAATGAAACCTCCGTCTTTCAATTTTATAGGTTTTTATCTTTTCTTTTATATACTCCTTGCAGGACCTTTAAATTATTTTATTTTAAAAAGATTTGATAAAAGAGAATTTGCTGTAATAACTATTCCGGTAATGGTAATTTTGTTCAGTGTCGGTACCTATATAGTTGGTTATGCTTCAAAAGGAGGTTCTGTTATACTGAGAGAGATTTCGGTCGTACATATGAACTCCTCTTCTCCTGTGTCTTCCATAGATACCTTTACAGGCCTCTTTTCTCCTAATAAAAGTACTTACAGAATGAGTTTCCCCGGTAATAATCTCTGGGCCTATAATATATTAAAAGACGACCGTATGGAAATGGTGACAAGAGAAGACGAAAAAAACTCTATTGAAAATATCTCTTTAAACATGTGGTCTATGGTGGGTTTTAAAGGGTCTTTCATAAGTAAATTTCCCGGTGGACTTTATCTGGACAAAAGGGATATTAAAATAGATAGCCAGGTAAATGATATGAAAAGCCTTGGTGGTATAATTGTAAATAACACAGGAAAAACTATATATAATGCCTGTTTTATTTATAATTCATGTCAGATTGGTTATATAGGGGACCTTGCCAGGGGAAAAAATAATGTGCAGGTTAATTTTATCACTCTTTGTTCTGCAGATGAGCTTTTTAAAGACTGGCTCGATAGTAGTAAATTTAAAGACGATAAAAATGGGGAAGATATACAAAAAAAGATCACAGAAAAATTTATGGCATATTTATATTCCAGTCAATCCAGGGGTCTTATACTATGCGGCTGGAATGATGAACCTCTTGTTGATATAAATATACATCGCCACGTCAGACATGAATATGCAAATTTGTTTATTTTTCATATTTTATTGAAAGGTGAATAGTGAGGCGTGAAGTGTGAGTCGTGAGTTGTAAAGACAATCTTCCACTCACGATTCACGACTCACGACTCACGATATAAATGATAGAAATAAAGAATCTTGTTAAAAATTACAAAAACTTTAAAGCAGTAAAAGATATTTCTTTATCTCTCGAACCGGGAGATGCTTTCGGGTTTCTCGGTCCCAACGGTGCAGGGAAGACTACTACTATAAAGATTCTTGCCACACTTCTGTCTCCTACAGGAGGGGATGCTTTTATAGGAGGATATTCCGTAAAGAAAGAACCTGAAAAAATAAGGCAGATAATGGGGTATATGCCTGATTTCTTCGGTATTTACGATCAGGTGAAAGCCTGGGAATATCTGGATTTTTTTGCTTCTGCCTATAAAGTGGAAAAATCAAAGAGAAAGACAATTATCAGTGATGTACTTGAACTTACCGATCTTTACGGGAAAAGAAATGATTATGTTGATAACCTCTCAAGAGGTATGAAACAGCGTCTGTGTCTTGCAAGGGTTTTAATTCATGACCCTCAGGTTTTGCTTTTAGATGAACCTGCTTCCGGTCTTGATCCTAGAGCAAGAATCGAAATGAGGGCTTTACTTAAAGAACTGAGAACTATGGGGAAGACTATTTTTATATCATCTCATATTCTTACAGAACTTTCAGATCTTGTTAATAAAATAGGCATAATTGAAGCAGGAGAGCTTCTTGCTTTCGGTGAGGTTGACATGATCCTTAAAAATCTTGCTCCCGTAAAGGTTATGAAAATAAATGTCCTGGAAACACCGGATGGGGCGGTAAAAGTACTGGAAACATCACCTCTTGTAAATAAGATTGACGTAAAGGAAAGATCCATACAATTCGAGTTTAAAGGTACAGACGATGAACTTTCTATACTGGTGAAAAGTCTGATTACTGATGGTGTAAAACTTGTAGGACTTCAGGAACAGAAGGTAGATCTTGAAAGTGTATTTATGAAAATTACTCAGGGAGTAGTGGCGTAGGACGGTGAGCAGTGAGCAGTGACCAGTGACCAGTGACCAGTGACCAGTGAGCAGTGAGCAGTGACCAGTGACCAGTGAGCAGTAGCAGTGACCGGTGAGCAGTAGTAGTGACCGGTGAGCAGTATCAGTGAGCAGTGACCAGTGACCAGTGACCGGTGACCGGTGAGCAGTAGCAGTGACCGGTGAGCAGTATCAGTGACCAGTGAGAGTAGTGATCCAGGTGATCTGCTATATTTTACGCATCACGCATTACGAACCACGCGTTACGCGTTACGAGTCGCGACTCAGAGGTGAATTACAGTAGTAAATAAATTTGAAAATCCGATTTTTATAACAGAACTATTTCGCGGGCTGAGAAGCTCGAAGGTATTTATTATTCAGACTGTTTACCTGATAATTCTATGTATACCCCTTTATATAATATGGAATTTACATGATGCTTATAATAATAGTCCCCAGGATATGGGTAAATTTATATTAACAGCCCTTTTTGTAATTCAGTTTATCCTTATTGCTCTTATAAACCCTTCTTTTACCTGTGGTGCCATATCGGGAGAAAAAGAAAGGAAAACCTATGAATTACTGGTTACTACCTTACTGTCTCCTGTAGATATAATTTTCGGCAAAGTACTTCATTCTGTTTCTTACTGCTTTTTATTTATTCTTTCGTCATTACCTCTTACATGTACTGTTTTTTTTATCGGTGGCGTTTCTCCTCTGGAAATAATTATCTTATATGTTATTCTTTTTGTATCGGTAATATTTTTCAGTTTATTCGGTATTTATTATTCATCCCTTTTCAGTTCAACGAATGCCGCTATAAGGACTACCTATGTGGTTATATTTATATTCGGAAGTTTTCTCGTATATGCACCTGTTATACTCTACCAGGGTTCACCTTTACTGGCTTATGTCCCCTTTATTTTTTTTCCTATGCCTACATGGATTTTTGTTATTTTCAATATGTTACTTATAATATTATTACTCTTTTTTTCCTCTGTAAAACTTATAGAAATTCCGATAGTAAAACCTTCCTCCGAGGTTCGTATAATAAGCGCTTTATTTTTTATTTTTAATATGTTTCCTGTTACCGGTGCCGTTGCCGGTAAGATTGTCTCTATGACAGAAATGAAAAATATCTCGGAAATGATGGCTATATTTTTTATTGTAATTATTGGAATTTCTCTCGTTTTTATTATGGCTTTTTCATGTGATCTTCCATGCGAGAAAATCGGTAGACAGTTTAAATTTTTATTTTATCCCGATACTTCTTCATCTATATTTTTCGTACCACTTTTAGGTACGTTTATATCTCTTTTATTTTCCTCTGTCTGTGTATATAAACAACCTCTGTTAACATCCGAGATGGAGAAAATTTTACTTTCTTATCTCTTAATATTTTTTATCTTAATGACTTTTTCTATTATGGGAAGATTTTTTCTATATCTTTTTGCCAGGAAGATTTATGCAAAGGTATGTCTTGTCGGGTTAATTATAATTATTTCTTTTTTACCCATATTTTTTCATGCCTATAATGATAAAGTCAATCATTCTTTTACCGTAACAGAATTAACCTTTTTGAATCCATTATTCGGAATAGCTTCTGTCTGGGAGCCAGAAGACAGGGACGCCCTTATATCTATAATGGATGAGTCTATACCGGTATATATTATTTCTTTTATTGCCTATTTACCTTTACTGATATTTTTTTCCATTGCCAATATTTATTTAAGCAAAAAGAGACTACATGACATTTTATTAATAACATAGGGGGAGGAAACCTTTATTCATGAGTAGTTTTATAAAGAGAATATTTGAGCTTCTGGAGCAATATATATGGAAAAATCCTATTTTTAAAACAGAATTACTCCGCAGACTCAGGAGTAATAAAATGGTTATTTTGCAATCTATTTATCTTATAGTTCTGTCTGTAGCACTTTATATTACGTGGGGTGAAGGGTACAATAATTATTATAATAATAATCCTTTTTATATAAGCCAGAAGATTTTCTATGCACTTTTATCCATCCTTGTTACATCTGTTTTGATTTTATGCCCTTCTTTTACCTGTAGCTCAATTTCTTCTGAAATGGAGAAAAAAACCTTTGATTTACTCATTACTTCACTCATGAGTCCCGGAGAAATAGTGGCAGGCAAGTTAAATTCTATTACTGTTTATACCGCACTATTGCTATGTTCTTCCATTCCTGTAAGCTGTACTGTCTTTTTCTTCGGCGGTATATCATATATAGATTTATTGCTGGCTTATATATTCATTTTACTTACAGGTATATTAATAAGTATGGTAAGTATCTTTATATCGGCTAAAACAAAAAAGACAAATACTGCTATAGGATTATCCTATGGCATTGCCTTTGTAATGTTTATATTTTTTATGGCCTCAATGGATTCTATAAGATATTCCAGTAATTTCTCTCCTTTTACCAGTTCTATTGATTTTCATATATTTAAAATACCATTCAGTATTTTATTTGTTTTTGAAGCTTTATTTGTCCTTCTGTTACTTTTTATTTCTACTGCCGGTCTGATAGAAAGACCTGCCAGAGAAAATACTGTTACAACCATGAGGAAATTATTCAGTTTATTTTATATACTGAATACAGTACTGTTATCTCTTGCATGGTGTGCCAATATATCTTCATGGACTATGGAGTATTTCTTTTACTGGCTTATGTTTTCCTTATTATTACTTGCTCCTTTTTTTGTATGGCCTCCTTCAGATATTGTGCCTCAAAAAAAGAGTTTTTTCGGTATATTCCGGCCCAATACAGGTATTTCCATATTTCTTATCCCATTTTTAACAGCCTCAGGTCTCATAATATCATCTCTTTTATTCATTTATTTTTGTCCTGCCGGTAATCTTGCTCAGATTATAAGTGCTTCTTTTATTATATCTGTGTTTATTTATTCTATGACCATAACAGGTAAGTGGGTATCAAGATTTTTTGTAACAGAAGATACTTTTACTATCTGTTTTTTAGTTCTTTTCTGGCTTCTTCCTCTTTTATCATGGCTTATAAGAAGTGTAAACTATAATTCCTCTCCACCGACTGTGTTAAATGTAGTCGATCCTTTTCTGGCGATTAAAGGTATATGGAATGTGACAGATATTGATCCTATTTTTTTTATAATCTTTTATTTTATCCTGGCTGTTGTATGTCATATTTTAATATATAAAGGATGGCCTGAAGAGGTAAATTTTTTGAAGAAAGTGAAAAGTGAAAAGTGAAGGGTGAAGGGTGAATGTAGGGGCGAACCACTGTGTTCGCCCGGTGAAGGGTGAAAAGTGAGTAGGGGTGTTTTATTAAACGCCCTGTAAAAAATTACCGTTTGCTGCTTTTTAATTCTTCTTCTATCATTTCTATACAGGTTTTTATATTCACCTTATCTAAATTATTCTCTTCTCCAGGCCGGTTTTTTTGAGAAATTTCACTGGCTTTTGTGAGAGCTATTTCTCCTTCTTTATTTCTCCCCATAGTCATATATATGTTTCCAAGTTTTTCATATATTTCTTCGCAATTTTCTTCCAGTTTAAGAAAACCTTCATAATAATAAACTGATTTTTCCATATCCCCTTTTTCTTCATATATATGTCCGAGTGTATAATAGGCCTGAGGAAAATCTGGTTCTACGCTTAACGCATATTCGCTGCATGATATAGCTTTGCCAAAATCTCCTTTTTCTGCAAAAGCTATACTCATAGTAGTATGAGCGGGAGCAAAATTCGGTTCATAGAGGATTGTTCTTTCAAACATTTCTATGGCTCTGTCCAGATCTCCCATTTCCATATAAGTTAAGCCTATATTAAAATATATTACCGGATTTTCCTGATTATTTTTTATTATATTTTTATATTCCTTATGCAGGGATTGAAGGTCATCTATTTCCTGATAGATTTTACTGAGCCCTATTATGGCAGGTAATTCTTCCGGTTCCAGATTAATGGTATTACGAAAAAATTCTATGGCACGTTGCATATTGCCTGTATCTTTATAAGCTTCGGCTATATTGTAATATATGACAGGATTATCAGGAGAAAAATTGAGAGCTTTTTCATATTCTTTTATGGCAAGATCGTATTTGCCAAGATTGTAATAGGCCAGACCAAGATTATTGTGGGCAAACTCAGGCGTGGTATATGAAGGATTGGCCAGCGCTTTTTTATATTCTTCAACAGCCATTTCTATTTCTCCCTGATTATAGTAGGCTAGTCCCAGATTATTATGGATATATGAATCCTCTGGTTCTATAAAAAGGGCATTTTTATATTCTTCAATTGCACATGCAAACTGTCCATGTTTTTCATAGGCCAGTCCGAGACATACATGAAAATAGGAGTCTTTATTATTTATGGATATGGCTTTTTTAAATTCATTTATAGCCTCATCTATTTTATTCTGATACATATATATTTTTCCGAGCTGTATATGGACTGTTGGGAATTCAATGTGGGTAGGTATTAAGCCGAGTATTTTTTTGTTTTTTTCAACTGCTATTTTATATTTTTCTACAGCAAGGTCAAGTTTACCATTTTTGTGATAGGAAAAGCCGATAAAGAAAGTAACTAAAGCTATTATAAAATGATATAAACCAACCAGTACGTTAATAATTTTTATACCCAGCTTCACCAGGAGGTACTCCTCAGAGAATTTATATCGAAAATCGTGACGCGTGACGCGTGACGCGTGACGCGAGGATTCCTGTGTATCATTGTTCATACGGCTACAGCCGTCTGCCATAAATTTGACTCCTCATTTTATCACAATAATAAATCATGGTCAATTGAAAATTTTATTTAATTTTATATGGTAATTATTGTGTTTTTGCGTTATTATAAGTGAGTGGTGAGTCGTGAGTCGTGAAACCTGCCCGTAACGCGTCACGCGTTACGATTAAAACTTTATTCTTTATATCACTTACGGGTAATTTTTTATGAAATATTTTATACATTTCCATGACATAGATTCTTTTTCCGGCGGGAAAGCTTTTAATATTTCCATATTAAAGAAAAAAGGTTTTACCGTTCCCGAAGGTTTTTGTCTTTGCAGTAAAATTTATGAGGAAGTTCTCCGGGAATATTTAACTGATTTTTATTTGCTTCCGCCGCTGGAGCAACAGAACAGGCTTCCCTTTATCAAATCTTTCATTTCAGATTATAAATTTTCCGGTGATTTTACAGATGAACTCATAAATTTAATCTCCTCTTATGGCGGAACTTTTGTTGTTCGTTCTTCCTGTACTATGGAAGACGGCCATAATTATTCTTTTGCAGGTATATATCGCTCGCTTCTGGATATTAAATCATCACCTCATGCTATATGTGAAGCCATTAAAAGTGTCTGGTCTTCTTTCTGGTCGGAAGAAGCTTTTGTTTACAGACATGAGAGGCATATTTCTCACAGACTGAATATGGCCGTTATAATACAGAAACAGATTGCACCTGACATGTCAGGTGTTATATTTACCTGTAATCCCCTGACAGGTAATGATGAAGTGGTAATAAATCTGACATTTAACAGAATAGATGAACTTGTATCAGGGAAGAATATACCCTTTATGATGATTATAGATAAAAAATCACGGGAAATAAAAGAGAGAACAGGTAATGTCGAATGTCCTGAGAATTTTATTAATGATCTTGTTAAGATATCAGATGATGTTCAGAACCTCTTTTCCTGTCATCAGGATATTGAATGGGCCCGTGATAAAGGACAGATCTATATACTTCAGGCAAGACCTGTAACCTCTTCGGGAAGATGGTCCAGAATTCCTGTGAGTGATTTCGTACCCTCTGTATTAACTCCTCTTTCTGCAGATTTCTTCGGTAATTACCTTGAAGAAAGACTTGTTTCTTTTCATGAGGAACTTGGCATAAAAAAACCTGATGGTTCTCTCGTTTTACACTATAAAGGCAGAGTATATATTAATGAATATATTTACAATTATATGTGGCGAATTTTATATGATCCGGCATTGTTTCAGTCTTATTTTCAATCTATCTGGAATATGTCGTCACGGCTTTCTTTAATACTTGAAGAATACAGGAGAAAAGCAGCGGATTTAATTTCCGGGATAGAAAAAAGTGACAATCAGTGGCCTCTATTTTTAAGAATAAGAGATCTTATGTACAGGGAAGATCTTACATTTTATACAGGTTATATTTACCAGATATTTAATGAGTATTATAAGTCACTCCTTCCTGATGAACTGGAATCATATAAGACTTTTTTCCAGGATTTCAAACCTCTTGATATTACTCTTGAGAATTATAGTTTTAATAAAGAGCTAATGGAAGTGATATGTCGTGATAAAAATGGCGAAGCGGAACATATATCTGAAGATTTACAAAATTTCATCGACAGATACGGCCACTGGACAGATATGCCTCTGGAGTTAGCCAGAAAAAGGTACAGAGAAGATGACAGGTATATTCTCGGTATGATCAGAGCTATGAAACAGGAAGATTTTAAATGTGCATGGGAACGTAATAAAATTGAAGATAAGATATTAAAAGATAAAAAGATAATAACGGAAATTAAGAAGAGTTATAAAAAATATTACTGCCATCCGCTTATGGTAAAACATTTCAATAAACTCCTTGACCTGCTTGTCTATCTTTCGGACGAGAGAGAAATACACAGGAAATATACACTCCTTTTAACAGAAAGTCTCAGAAAATTATTTTTACATACAGGTTCTTTGTTTGTAAAGAAAGGTTTTTTGGAGGAAAAAGAAGATATATTCTTTTTAACTGTAAAAGAAATAGAGTTGTTGAAAGGTCTGACCGGTAATAAACAATACTGGCGTGACCATGTAAAATATGTAAAGCAAGAATATGAAGATTTGATTGATGCAGTGTTCCCTGGTGAATTTACCGGTTCAATCCCGAAAGAGGTAAAGCCAGTTTTACCGGAGGTACTCTGTGGAATGAAGTTAAAAGGAGAAATATTACACAGAGGTATAGTGCAGGGTTCTGCCAGGGTTATTAAAGAACCTGAAGAACTGTGTGATTTCCGGAAAGGTGAAATTCTTGTTGTTCCGGGATGTGAGCCATGCTGGTCCGTAGTTTTTCCTCTGGCACTGGGAATGATTTCGGAAACAGGAGGAGTTCTTTCTCATGCCGCTATCCTGGCACGAGAATACAATATACCCGGTATAACCGGAATTGCTGGAGTTACAAGAATGATAAAAACAGGGGATAATATTGTATTAAATTGTGATGAAGGATGGATATTGATAGATAAAATTGAGTTGACAAGGGAAATCTCTTGAAGTATAATATGAAATTCCAATGGACTATTTATTGAGGTAAGCAATATGCTTTCGTAACGCGTAAAGCGTGACGGGAGGAAAACGTTTATTACATCCTTATGCTCAGCTCAGTAATTATTAAGATTTTACGGACTTATCTGTAAAGATAAGTTTACATCAAAGAGGTTTACCCTGGTTTTAGCAAAAAGATTATGGATGAACTTGTTTACTGGTTAGCATTGACAAATGTTTCCAATCTTGGAATTCTGAAAAGCAGGAAATTACTTGAAGTTTTTCTTTCTCCCCGTAATATTTTCGATGCTTCACCCTCTGATATAGGAGCTATAAAAGGTATCGGCCCTACCATAGTCTGTTCTATAAAAGAAAAAGACAGACTCTTTAAGGAAGCAGAAGAGGAGATAGAAAAACTGAACAAAAGAGGTATATCCATAATAAGTCTGTCAGATAAATCTTATCCTTCTCTGTTAAAAGAGATACCTGACCCGCCTCTGGTTCTATATGTAAAAGGAAATCTTGCTGATAAAGATAGAAATTCCGTTGCAGTTATCGGAACAAGAACTCCTGACAGTTATGGTAAAACAGTCGCTTTTGATATGTGCAAAAAGCTTGCGACCTTTAATTTTACTGTAGTAAGTGGTATGGCAAGAGGTATTGATACAATTGCTCATAAAGGAGCTTTAAGCGCTCATGGGAGAACTATAGCAGTTATAGGTTGTGGTCTCGATATATCCTATCCGCCGGAAAATTATGAATTAATGGATATGATTGGAGCCAGCGGAGCGGTGATTTCCGAGTTTCCTCTCGGTACTGAACCTTTATCATGTAATTTCCCGAAGCGTAACAGGATTATCAGCGGACTGTCCAGGGGGGTGCTGGTTGTGCAGGCAAGAGAAAACAGCGGTACTTTTCATACTGTAAATTCTGCCCTGGAGCAGGGACGGGAAGTGTTTGCCATTCCCGGTTCTATAGATAAAGAACTCAGCAGAGGAACACACAGACTTATAAAGGAAGGGGCAAAACTTGTTGAAGATATAGGAGATATTACGGGGGAATTAATCCCTCTGGAAGGTTTATCGCCTGCGGAAAACCATCCTGAACCTGATCTTTCGGAAGATGAAAAAAAAGTTTATTTATATATAACTATGGAAGGAACTCATATAGACGAAATAATAAGAAAAACTTCTATGGAAACAGGCAAGGTATCGTCTCTATTGAGTATACTTGAGTTAAAGAATTTTATTATAAGAAGAGAAGGAAATTTTTTTGTCAGAAATTAGCGATTGTTAAAGAGACAAAAATTTTTCTTATAATTCAGAGGGAATCTTAGTTATAGATAAAGATTGCTCCCTGAAAAATAGTTGGAGGAATTATGCAATCCCTGATTATAGTTGAGTCTCCGGCGAAAGCCAGAACATTAAAGAAATTTCTCGGTAGTAAATATACAGTAAAAGCTTCTATGGGACATGTAAGAGATTTACCTAAAAGTAAGCTTGGTGTCGATGTGGATAATGATTTTACCCCCCAGTATATAACTATAAAAGGTAAAGGAAAAATTATCAAGGAACTCAAAGCAGCTGTCCAGAAGTCTGACCATGTTTATCTTGCTTCTGACCCTGACAGAGAAGGAGAAGCTATTGCATGGCACCTTATACAGTCATTAAATATAGATAAGCCCCGGAGGATAGAACTCCATGAGATAACAAGGCCTGCTCTTAAAGAAGCTCTTAAGAATTCTCATAACCTGAACCTTGATAAGGTTTATGCACAGCAGGCAAGACGTATTCTAGACAGGCTCGTAGGTTATAAAATAAGTCCTCTTCTCTGGAAAAAAGTCTCCAAAGGTTTGAGTGCCGGAAGGGTTCAATCTGTCGCCATGAAGCTTATATGTGATAGGGAGCAGGAAATACAGAATTTTGTTTCCGAAGAATACTGGACCATTACGGCAGAGCTTCAAAAAACAGGTTTGAAGTCTACCTTTGAAGCAGTATTAAGAGAAAAAGCCGGTAAGAAGATAAAGATAAAAAGTGAAAAAGAAGCACAGGACATATTAAAAGAACTGGATAAATCGGATTTTATAGTTTCGGGAGTGACTGAAAAAGAACAGCAGAGAAACCCCATGCCTCCTTTTATAACAAGCACTTTACAGCAGGAAGCTTCCCGCCGTCTTGGTTTCAGGGTTTCGAAAACTATGAAGATTGCCCAGGAATTATATGAAGGTCTTGATATAAAAGGTGAAACAGCAGGCCTTATAACTTATATGAGGACAGATTCTCCCAGGGTCTCAACTATTGCAATAGAAGAGGTACGGAATTATATAGACGGCCATTTTGGCGAGAAATATCTCCCATCAAAGGCCAATGTATTTAAATCCAAAAACAGAGCACAGGATGCTCATGAAGCCATAAGACCTACTTCTGTTTTGAGAACTCCCGAAGAGGTAAAGGTTTTTCTGAGTAAAGATCAATATAATCTATATTCCCTTATATGGAAGAGATTTGTTGCATCTCAGATGACACCTGCTTTACTGAAGGTTATTACTGTAGATATAAAGGCAGGTAAATATACCTTCAGGGTTGCAGGCAGGAATGTTATTTTCCCTGGTTTCCTTGAAGTTTATGATATTCAGCCCGGGGAAGATGAAGAGGTTTTGAAGTCTGATTTGCCGAAACTGACTAAAGGTGATAATTTGAAATTGATAAAACTTTCACCTGCCCAGTGTTTTACACAGCCACCTTCAAGATACTCAGAAGCAACTCTTGTTAAAATACTGGAAGAAAAAGGTATAGGAAGACCGAGTACCTATGTACCTATTATAGAAACAATAAGGCAGAGAGGATATGTTATCGTTGAGAAAAAACGTTTTCATCCCACTGAATTAGGTATCAAGGTTACAGAACTTCTTGTGAAACATTTTCCTGATATTATAAATGAGTCTTTTACTGCCAGAATGGAAGATAAGCTGGATGAAATCGAAGAAGGAAGCATGGAGTGGATAAAACTGCTCTGTGATTTTTATCAGCCTTTTTTAAATACTCTTCAGAAGGCTGACAGCGAGATGGAAAAAGTAGAGCTTACAGTTCAGTATACAGATGAAATGTGTAATAAATGCGGGAAACCTATGATAGTAAAAAGAGGAAGATTTGGTCCTTTTATTGCCTGTTCCGGTTTCCCTGACTGTAAGAATACCATGCCTATAAGGAAAACTGTAGGAGTAAAATGTCCTCAGCCGGGATGCAAGGGAGATATTGTTGAAAAGTTTACAAAAAAGAGAAAAATATTTTACAGTTGCAGTTTATATCCTGAATGCACCTTCAGCAGCTGGTATAAACCTACAAATAACATATGTCCGAAGAGTAATCATATTTTAGTAATAAAAAGACAGACAGCCGGTAAAATATTGCTTGCCTGTCTGGATCCTGAGTGTGATTATCAGGAATGGCAGGAAGTCGGTAAATCGGGAAGTGAGTCGTGAGTCGTGAAGGGTATGGGCGACCCACTGTGGTTGCCCGGTATCGGTGAAAACGCACGTCACGCGTCACGAATATATAAAGGTTTTACTATGAATTCATTGACAGTAATAGGTGGTGGCCTTGCTGGATGCGAGGCCTCATGGCAGGCAGCAGAAAGGGGCATTAAAGTAAGGTTATTTGAAATGAGACCTGAACAGATGACTCCTGCTCACAGAACAGGGAAACTTGCAGAACTTGTATGCAGTAATTCTTTACGTTCTGATTCTCTTGATACTGCTTCAGGACTGCTGAAAGAAGAACTCAGAAGAATGAACTCCATTATAATGACCTGTGCCGATAATTCCAGAGTAGATGCAGGCAGTGCTCTCGCTGTAGACAGAGAGGTTTTTGCATCACTGGTGGAAAAAGCTGCAGAGGGGCATAAGAATATAACAGTTGAAAGAAAAGAACTGCATGATATACCTGATGGAGTGGTTATTATTGCTACAGGTCCTCTTACATCTCCTTCCATGACAGAGGCAATCAAAAAACTCCTGGGGGAAGACCATCTTTATTTTTACGATGCAGTTGCTCCCATAATTGCCGGAGAATCTATAGATTCTGAGAAAGTTTTCAGAGCTTCCAGATATGATACGTCAGAAGGAGACTATTTAAATTGTCCTATGACAGAGACTGAATATAAGAGATTCTATATGGCTCTTATGGAAGCCGAGAAAATGCCCCTTCATGCCTTTGAAGAAGAGAAATATTTTGAAGGATGCCTTCCTGTAGAAGAGATTGGCAGAAGAGGAGAAGACAGCCTGAGATTTGGCCCTCTAAAACCGGTAGGTCTTGTTAACCCGAAAAAGCCAGATGAAGAACCCTTTGCAGTGCTTCAGTTAAGGGCAGAGAATAAAGAGATGACTATGTACAATATGGTAGGATTTCAAACACGGCTTAAATGGGAAGAACAGAAAAGGGTTTTTCAACTGATTCCCGGCCTTGAAAAAGCTGAATTTTACAGATTTGGTGTCATGCATAGAAATACTTTTATAAATGGTCCATGTCATCTTAATGACACATGGAGTTTAAAAATGGACAGAAGAATTTTGTTTGCAGGGCAGATTACCGGAGTGGAAGGCTATCTGGAATCCTGCAGCTCAGGACTTATGGCAGGTATAAACGGAGCCTTTATGCTAATGGGAAAAGACCCCCTGGTTTTTCCCAGGGATAGTGCCCTCGGTTCCCTGGCTCATCATATTTCACAGGGGGAAAGTAAAAATTTTCAACCAATGAAAATGAATTTCGGACTTTTTAGACCTCTGGAAAGTGAGAAGAAAATAAAAAAGAAAATCAGAAGAGCCCTTATGGTAGAGAGAGCTCTGGCGGAAATAGAAAGATTTAAAAGGGAGGTGGAGAGTGAAACAGTGAGCAGTGATCAGTGACCAGTGAATAATCCATAGACTATCACAAGCACAGAACACATATCATTGAGCACAAATAATAATGACTAAAATTTTATCTACTACAATTGTAGGAGTTATAAAAGACGGTAAACTTGCCCTGGGAGGAGACGGACAGGTTACATTTGATAAGACTGCCATGAAGCACAGGGCCAGAAAGGTTCGTGTTATGGCAGAGGGAAAAGTGCTGGGAGGTTTTGCCGGATCTGCCGCTGACGGATTGACCTTATATGAAAAATTTGAGGCAAAACTTCAGGAATATGGCAATAATCTTGTAAGATCTGCCGTAGAACTGGCAAAAGAATGGCGGGGTGATAAGTTTTTAAGGAAGCTTGAAGCCCTTATGATTGTAGGTGACAGAAGTCATCTACTTGTTCTTTCCGGTAACGGTGATGTTATAGAACCGGATGATAATATTATAGCCATAGGTTCAGGCGGCTCTTATGCCATGGCTGCAGCAAAAGCTTTATATAAGCATACGGATCTCAGTGCGGAAGAGATTGTCCGGGAATCCCTTTCTATAGCATCAGAAGTATGTATTTATACGAATAATAATATTACAATGGAAACTCTTGGTTAGTGAGAAGTGAACATTGAGCAGTGACTGTACTCACTACTCACTACTCACTACTCACCATTATAAAAGGCGGTGACTTAATAATGGAAGAAATGCTTACTCCAAGTCAAATTGTTAAAGAACTTGACAGATATATCATAGGACAGGATAAGGCTAAAAAGGCTGTAGCTATAGCTCTCAGAAATCGTTACAGACGGTCCAGGCTTTCTGATGATTTAAGAGATGAAGTTATTCCAAAGAATATATTAATGATAGGACCTACAGGTGTTGGGAAAACAGAAATAGCCCGTCGTCTTGCCAGACTGGCTGAAGCTCCTTTTTTGAAGGTAGAAGCTACTAAATATACTGAAGTCGGTTATGTAGGACGGGATGTAGAATCTATGGTAAGGGATCTTGTAGAAATATCTATAAGAATGGCTGAAAATCAGAAGATGAAACTTATGGAAGGTAAAGCAGAAGAGCTGGCTGTAGACAGGATTGTCGATATACTCAGACCTGCTCCTTTAAGTGACAGGAAAATACAGAATCCTTTCGCCGCTCTTCTCGGAGGTGCAACGATTGAGGAAACAGAAGATGAGCAGGAAGATGAAGCACAGAAGGAACGGTTGAAAGAGAGTAAAGCCAGACTTAAAGAAAAGATTTTACAGGGAGAATTCGATGATAAGTATATAGAAATAGAAGTGGAAGATACTGCTCCCTCTATGATAGAAGTTTTCTCCGGCACAGGTCTTGAGGAAATGGGTGTTAATTTTCAGGATATACTTGGCGGTGTATTCCCGAAGAAGAAAAAGAAAAGAAAACTCCCTATTAAAGAGGCAAGAAAGATACTGGCTATGGACGAAGCGAAGCGGTTCATTGACAAAGATGAAATGAGAAGAGTTTCTATAGAAAAAGTTGAACAATCAGGTATAATCTTTATAGATGAACTGGATAAAATAGCAGGCAGGGAAAAAGGCCACGGCCCCGATGTGTCACGAGAAGGTGTACAGAGGGATATACTTCCCATACTGGAAGGGTCTACCATTATGACCAAATATGGCCCGGTAAAGACAAATCATATCTTATTTATTGCTGCAGGGGCTTTCCATGTATCAAAACCTTCGGATCTTATACCTGAACTTCAGGGCCGTTTCCCTATAAGGGTTGAACTGGAAAATCTCTCTCAGGATGATTTTTTGCGGATTCTTACGGAACCGCAGAATGCTCTTATAAAACAATATAAAGCATTGCTTGAAACGGAAGGTATTAAGATAAACTTTACAGATGATTCCCTGGGAGAAATAGCTCATCTGGCTTCTGTTGTAAATGAGAGAACTGAAAATATAGGCGCAAGAAGACTTCATACCGTAATGGAAAAATTGCTGGAAGAGCTTCTGTTCAATGCACCTGATATAGAAAATAAAGATGTAAATATAGATTGTCTTTATGTTAGAGAAAAACTGACCGATATAGTAAAGAGTGAAGATTTGAGCAGATATATTCTTTAAAGGCTGTGTGAAAAATTAGGTGGCTTTAAAAAAAGCAGTTCTTTAAATAAAGTCTTGATTGATTAATAAACTTGTGATATACTAAGGTTTAAAATCAAATAGCGGCCGGCAGTCTCCAGGGATGGATATTTACCCAAAAAGACCTGCTGAAAGCTAGAAACTTAAAGCTGAAAACCGAAGGCTGAAAAGCTGAAAACTGAAAGCTGTAAGTTCATATATAAGGAGGTGTAATTTTTTGACTTTAATCTCAATGAAGCAGTTACTGGAAGCAGGAGTACACTTTGGACATCAAACCAGACGATGGAATCCCAAGATGAAAAAATATATATTTACCGAACGTAATGGTATTTATATTATTGATCTCCAGAAAACAGTAAAAAAAATCAAAGAAGCTTATAATTTCGTGAGAGAAGTCGTTCAGGAAGGTAATTTTATTCTTTTTGTAGGAACAAAAAAACAGGCACAGGAAACAGTGAGAGAAGAAGCTGAAAGGTGCAGTATGTATTTTGTTAACCAGAGATGGCTGGGAGGAATGCTCACCAACCACAGTACTATAAAGAAGAGAATTGAACGTCTGAAAGATCTTACTCAGAAAAAAGAAGATGGCACTTATGAACTCTTAACTAAAAAAGAAGCCAAGAAACTTGAAGATGAAAGAATTAAACTCGAAAAGTTCCTCGGTGGTATTAAAGAAATGCCAGGTTTACCGGGTGCCGTATTTATCGTAGACCCAAGGAAAGAAAAACTGGCAGTTGCGGAAGCTCATAAATTAGGGATTCCGATTATAGCTATTGTTGATACCAACTGTGATCCTGATAAGATCAACTATCCTATTCCAGGTAATGATGATGCAATCAGAGCAGTCAAGTTACTTACCAGCAGAATTTCTCAGGCTGTTATAGACGCCCGTAATGAACTTGAAAAAGAGAAGATTCTGGATGAAGAACTGGAAGGTACTTCTGAAGAAAGTAAATCCGGAGAAGATTCAGAAAATATGGATTTGCTTGATGAGAAGGAATTCACCGGTAAAGATGACGATGAAACAGGCTATGATGAAGAACTTGCTATTATAGATAGTCTTTAATGATAACGTAACATCCTTATTATGAAATAAGAAGAAAATGTTTACATAAGTTATGAAAGACTCTGAGTTCCTTTAAAGAAAGGAGGACAGTAATTTGGCTATTAGTGCATCACTTGTTAAAGAATTACGTGAGAAGACCGGCGCAGGAGTTATGGAATGCAGAAAAGCTCTGGAGTCTTCAAATGGTAATATAGACGAAGCTGCAAAACTGCTCCATCAGCAGGGAATGCAGAAAGCTGCCAAAAAATCTGCCAGAACTACAGGTGAAGGACAGATTGGAAGTTATATTCATTTTGGCGGTAAAATAGGTGTCCTGGTAGAAGTAAACTGTGAAACAGATTTTGTTGCCAGAACCTCTGATTTTCAGCAACTTATTAAAGATCTGGCAATGCATGTTGCTGCTATCAATCCTAAATACTTATCAAAAGAAGATGTGCCACAGGAAGTTTTGCAGGAAGAACTTGAAATCTACAAAAAACAGGCCAGAGAGTCCGGTAAACCTGATAATATTATCGAAAAAATAGCACAGGGAAAACTGGATAAATTTTATAAATCAGTTTGTTTTCTGGAACAGTCTTTTATTAAAGATGAAAATAAGACTATTTCAGAACTTATGACAGAAACCATTGCAAAACTTGGTGAAAACATCAAGATAGCAAGGTTTGTCAGATTTGAAGTTGGACAATAAGCCAGGTATAATAATAGGGGAGAGTAACTATGGAAACTCCTGTATATAGGAGGATATTACTCAAGATAAGCGGAGAGTTTTTAGCAGGAGAGAGAGAATTCGGCCTTGATCCTGAGAGATTGAATTTTGTCTGTGACGAAATAAAATCTATCAGGGACATGGGAGTTGAAGTTGCTGTAGTTGTTGGCGGAGGTAATATTTGGCGAGGAGAAAAAGCAGCCGAAGAGCTTTCCATGGAAAGAACTTCGGCTGATCAAATCGGAATGTTAGGGACTGTTATAAACGGCCTGGCACTTCAGAGTGTTCTTGAAAAGAAAGGTATGGAAGCCAGGGTTCAGACTGCTATCAGTATACAGGAAATTGCAGAACCTTATATAAAGCGACAGGCAGTAAAGCATCTTGAAAAAGGGCGGATAGTTATTTTTGCGGCAGGCACAGGTAACCCTTATTTTACTACTGATACTGCTGCAACTCTCAGAGGCCTGGAAATAGAGGCTGATGCCTTATTAAAGGCAACAAAGGTAGACGGAGTATATGATAAAGATCCTGTATTATATCCTGATGCCAGAAAATTCAGCGAACTGCAATATATCGATGGCCTGGTCAATCGCCTTAAGGTTATGGATGCTACCGCTTTCTCTCTATGTATGGATAATAAATTGCCTGTTATAGTATTTAATATAGGTGAACCTGGAAATCTGATGAAGATAATAAGAGGAGAGAACATTGGTACAAAGATTAAAGACAAATAAAATTTTAAAAGAGAGGGGTGTAATGGACACAACTGTCCTGGGCTTATCTGTTTTTTCAAATAAGCTCAAATAAATAATATGGATAATATTCTGGCTGAAGCTGAAGCTACAATGGTAAAAACTGTAGAAGCTACCAAGAAGGATTTTCTGGGAATAAGGACAGGGCGGGCAACTCCCACATTGCTTGATGCAGTCAAGGTAGATTGCTATGGTTCTAAGATGCCCTTGAAACAATTAGCCAATATTTCTACACCTGATAAGAGGTTACTTGTTATACAACCATGGGATAAGAATTTAATTAAAGATATAGAGAAATCTATAATAAAAGCCAATCTGGGACTTACTCCTTCAATTGATGGAGCTTTAATAAGACTTCCCATACCTCCCCTTACGGAAGATAGAAGGAAGCAAATGGTGAAAAGTGTCAAAAAAAGAGGAGAAGACGGAAAGGTTGCTCTCAGAAATATTAGAAGAGATGCCATAGAGAAGTTGAAAAAAATGGAAAAAGCCGGGGAACTTTCCGAAGATGATGCAAAAAGGGATCAGGAGAAGATGCAAAAAATAACTGATAAATATTCTGACGAAATAGATGCCCTGGTAAATACAAAGACAGAAGAGATTACAGAAATATAGACCTATCTTAGGAGGAAAACAAAACAGCAATATAAAATGCTGCTTTTTGTTTTTATTTATTATGTTGCCTGAGATCAGCATGACAGAACTGCAGATGCTTGACCATATAAAAATGGATAAGAAGGCTGTTCCTGCTCATATTGCTATTATAATGGATGGTAACAGACGATGGGCAAGAGAGAAGGGAAAGCCTTTTTTTGCAGGTCATGCTGTAGGTGCAGATGTTTTAAGAGAGATATGTAAAGCATGTATAAAAGCCGGAGTAAAAATATTAACAATTTATGCTTTTTCTGTTGAAAACTGGCATAGGTCCGATATAGAAGTAAAATTATTACTCCGGCTTTTTAAGAGATTTGCCGTTAAAGAAAGGGAAAGTTTACTGGAAAACAATGTCAGACTTAATATTATCGGTAATTTGATGACATTACCTTCTGCTCTTCAAAAAGAACTCTGTAAGACTGCTTCTATGACCGGAGATAATAAATCTTTATTACTTAATCTTGCTATAAATTATAGCAGCAGAAATGAGATAGTGGGAGCAGTTAAAGAAATTGCGAGAATGGTAGAAGAAAAGAGAATTTCCCCGGATCAGATAACCTGTGATTTAATATCAGGTTTACTTTATACAGGTGGAATGCCTGACCCTGATCTGCTTATAAGAACAAGCGGAGAACTCCGGTTGAGTAATTTTTTATTATGGCAGATGGCCTATACGGAATTCTGGTTTACAGATAAATACTGGCCGGACTTTCGTCCTATTGATCTTTATACAGCCATAAGCGCCTATCAGGATAGAGACAGAAGATTTGGCGGTTCAGGTCCAAAGGTTTAGATACTTTAAATTCGAATTATCTTTCTATTTACATAAAATTATGATACAATGATTTACATGAGAATTGTGAAGGGTGAAAAGAGGAACAGGTTCTCTTTCTTCGTTCTGACCACCCGACTATGGCAGTTATAGAGGTTTTTTTGAGAAAGGAGAGATCCAGGGGGATAGACCTTGAAGTTATTAATAAAAGCAATAGTCAGTCTGCTACTTATAGGATATTGTATCCTTCTATATATTTTTGGTAACCTTGTTGCTACAGCAGGTATATCGGTTTTTATTTTCGGTTGCCTTTATGAGTTTTATGGCTTATGTGAAAAACTGCAGTTAAAGCCTCTTAAGATATTGGGCTTATCAGTAACATTTTGCTTAATCTGTGAAGCTTATATAAATAATCTGGAAGGTATGTTACATATTCTTCTCCTTACTGTTTTCCTGACATTTTTAATAGTTGTTCTGAATAAAAATCATGGACATAATGCTTTCCTCGATGCTTCTGTAACTATTTTTGGTCTTGTTTATATAGTTTTTCCCATGTGCCATCTGATTTTACTGTGTGTTCACCCTTCTACCGGAAGGCCGGGAGGGACAGATTTCTTTATATTTATCATATTCTGTAATTCCGTATGTGATATGTGTGCAAACGGTATAGGTTCATGGTTTGGAAAAACGAAGATGTTGTCCCATGTAAGCCCGAGCAAAACCGTAGAAGGAACAGTGGGTGGAATAATTATGGCAGTTCTTGTATCTATTCCTGCAGGTTATCTTATAAAATTTCCTCTTATTCACAGTTTACTTTCAGGTTTAACTATTGCTGTGTCAGGAGTTGTCGGAGATTTCAGTGAATCTCTTATAAAAAGATGTGCCGGAGTAAAAGATACAGCCAATGTATTTGTTGAACATGGCGGTATGATGGATAGATGTGACAGCCTTTTTATGAGTTCTTTTTTCTTTTATTTCTATTTGCATTATTTTTTCTGGTATAATTAATATTTAAGGAAGGTTCAAATATTTAATGAAAGCAATATCAATTTTAGGTTCTACCGGCTCAATAGGAAGGCAGACTATTGAGGTTATTTCTGCTTTCCCGGAAAAGTTCAGAGTTACAGGACTTGCTGCAGGAAGTAATATAGAACTCCTGGCGGAACAGATAAAAGAGTTCAGGCCTGAAATAGTATCTGTAGGGGAAGAAAGATATATAAAAAAATTAAAAGGAATGCTCACGGAATATGTTCCGCAGATTTATTCCGGATTGAATGGACTTATAAAAGTAGCAGCATATAAAGAAACAGACCTTGTACTACTGGCTGTTGTTGGCCATATTGGTCTTTTACCTGCCATTAAAGCCATAGAGGAAGGAAAAGATATTGCCCTTGCAAATAAAGAAACTCTTGTTACAGGAGGAGAGCTTATAGAAGAGCTTCTGAAAAAGAAGAACGTGAAAATTTTACCTGTAGACAGTGAACACAGTGCTATATTTCAGTGCCTT
>DAIOEN010000027.1:0-47814 GCA_036746235.1 Vulcanimicrobiota bacterium
GATTTATATATGAATAAACAGATAGAGGAGGGAAGACATAAAATAAGATTATAAGGATAAAAAAAGAGAAGAGCAGTATATATATTTTTTTTGATAAAAACAAATTATAATCCTCCTGTGAAAAATTTCTATCATTTAGACGTATGGTGAGAGAATTTTGTTAACAGGTGATAGTGTTTTTTTACGACAGGTAGATTTACTTTTTTACTTGGTGAAAAGTGAAAAGTGAAAAGTAAGTTTAATCCCGTTTTTTCACTATTCACTATTTTAAAATTGACTTTTCTGTTTCTTATATTATACAATGACTAACACCATATTTTGGAAGCAATAAAATCAGAAGGATTATTATGAAACCTCAATGGCACCCGGAATTTAAAATAACTTCAGAAATGGCCGGTTTACTCATAGAAGAGCAATTTCCTGAACTTTCTCCTGCAAAAGTCCAATCTCTTGGTGACGGATGGGATAACAGTGCTTTCCTTGTTAATAACATATATGTCTTCCGATTTCCCAGACGTCATGTTGCTGTCGAGTTACTGGAAACAGAAAATCTTATCCTCCCGAACATTGCTTCATATTTAAATATTCCCGTCCCTGTGCCTCTTTTTATCGGAAAACCTTCAGACCGTTTTCCCTGGCCTTTTTCCGGTTATTCTTTTATTCCAGGAATTACTGCCTGCAGGGCAGGTTTATCCATGATGGATCGTATTAAACTTGCCCCTCAGATTGCAATGTTTTTAAAATCACTCCATTCCATACCTGTGGAATATGCTGTCACTTCAGGGGCAGAACCTGATAAAATAGGGCGTCTCGATTTGAATAAACGTATACCGAAACTGTATGATTATCTTGATTTTCTTTCTGAAAAGAAAATAATCAGAGACAGGGTTCCCATAATTAAACTTATTGAATCTATTGATATAGAGCCTACTCATAAGAGATTAACACTGGTTCACGGCGATTTTTATATGAGACATTATATGGAAAAACTGCTATAGTCAAAATAATGTTCCTCTTGTTATATTATCTTCATTCTCCCATAAAAATAAAAAATGGAGGATATTTCTGAGATTTCCATCCTCCATCTGTGCCGGGAATACCGGCATAACCTGCCGGAAAAATTCTTTCTATTAATCTGTATTTTCCTTGTACCATGGACTTTCATCGGAAGACATAAGTTCAATAAGATTCTTTATTGTTGTATCAAAGGGGCATATGTCTGATAATTTCTGTTTTCTGAATTCCGCTATTCTCTCAAAATTTTTCACTGCCCAGTCCAGTTTCGGATTTCCTCCAGCCTTATAGGCACCGATGCTGATAAGATCTTCTGCATCTTCATATAGTAACCAGGCTTCGCAATAGGCATGTGCCGCTTTTTTATGATCCTCTGTCGTTACTTCGTTGAAAAGACGGTTTGCACTCAAATTTAAATCTATACAGGGAAATATCTGTCTTGCTGCAAGCTTTCTTTTTAATACAATATGACCGTCCGTGTTGGAACGAACACATTCTGCTACAGGATCATCCATATCACCGTCTACCAGGACTGTATAAAGAGATGTAATAGTGCCGGCAGAGGTAGATACCAGTCTTTCCATCAGTTTTTGAAGGACGGTAAAAACAGAAGGAGTATAACCCTTTATTACGGGCTGTTCTCCTGTTGCAAGACCCATTTCTCTCTGTGCTATGGCAAAACGTGTAACAGAGTCAACCATCATCATTACATCTTTACCGTGGTCTCTAAAGTATTCCGCTATTGCTGTACCTGTATAAAAACATTTGATTCTTTCTATAGCCGGTCTGTCTGAAGTGGCCACTACAATAACTGAGCGGGCCAGGCCATCTTCTTTCAATACATGTTCTACGAAATCTCTGAGTTCACGGCCCCTTTCTCCCGGGAAGATTAATACATTGATGTCAGCAGCAGTTTCTCTGGCTATAAGCCCGATGGTAGTACTTTTACCCACACCGCCGCCTGCAAACATACTCAGACTCTGACCTTTACCAAAGGTAAGGAAACTATCAAAAACTTTGCATCCTGTAGGGAGAGGTTTATTGATAGGTGGGCGTACAAAGGGAGTGGGAGGATCATTATAGACAGGATAAAAAACTCCGCTATTTATTGGCCCTTTACCGTCAATCGGCTCTCCGAGACCGTTTAAAACACGTCCGATTAACTGCTCTCCTGCTTCTACCTGTAATACATTACCTGTTGCTCTTACTTCACATCCCGGCCCTATACCTGTAAGTTCTCCAAAAGGCATAAGTAAAACTCTGTTTTCTCTGAAACCGGTAATCTCTGCTCTTACAGGCTCTTTGTTTCTGTCTTCAGATATAATATAACATAATTCCCCTATGTTTCCTGATAGATTTTCCGCTTCTATAATAATACCTGTAATCTCCCGGACTTTGCCGTTATTTTTTACCGTATTTTTTGTATTATCCATAGATACCTCCTTGTTTTGTTTTTCTGCCAATCAGTTGTTATAAGTCAGTGCCGGTCATAAGATGAAATTTATATGTTCATAAAAATCCCTCCTCAATATATCAGTCGCAGAACTGCTTCGTTTTATTCTCTTTAATAAATAAATTCGGTCTTTCGTTACGGATTTTTTCAGGTGACTCTTCTTTATGAATAAAAATGTTTTCTGATTGAAAATCGCTATAAATGTTGCGACTACTGGTAATTTCAGATTTACAAAAGGAGTTATAGAAGGATTTTTCAAATTATAGTTGAATATGTTTTTTTATGATAAGAGAGATATATATTATATTACTTTTAATTTCTGTCATGTTTAACGGATGTAATAAACCTGTAAAAACATCTGTTATAAATTCACCGACTGTAGTTTTAATTTCACCGACTCCTACTGTGGTAAAGCCAGTTTCACTTCCTACTGTGTCAGCAACTCATGCCTTTTCACTTGAACAATTGTTGAATGCAGGAGATAGCGTCCTTTCTAATTATTCAGATCTTGAAGGGGCCCTGAATTATTTTGACAGAGCCATAAAAACTGATAATAAATGTGCCAGAGCCTGGTATAGAAAAGGCGATGTTCTTTATGGTATGAAAAAATATGAAGAGGCCCTTAAATGTTATGACAGAGCTCTTGAAATTAATGATAAAGATGCATATGTATGGAAACTGAAAAGCCGTCTTTTAGTTGAAATGGGTAAATATGAAGAAGCTATCGAAGCCTGTAACAGGGCGATCAGTATTAACCCTCAGGACCCGGAAGGGTGGTATAATAAAGGAGAAGCTTTAGCTTTATATGGAGATTATCAGTATGCCATAACATGTTATGACAGAGTGCTGGAGATTAATCCTGACTATGTTAAAATCATAGATGCCTGGTGTGCCAAAGGTGATATTTTCTCCTCTCAGGGAATGTATGAAGAAGCTATCGAATGTTATAATAAATCTATAAGACCTGATAAAAGAAGTAACGCTTATGCATGTTATAGTAAAGCAAATGTTTTATATAAAACAGGTAAATATGAAGAATCTGTAAAAACTTATGATAAGGTACTGGAAATCTGTATCAACCTGGATTTTAAGGACACGAAAAGTAAAAAAGAAGCTATTTTAAAACTTCTGCCTGAAAAATTTAAATTAACAGATAAGGAATATACAGAGGGAATTTTTTTATACAGAATGGGTAAATATAAAGAAGCTGTTGAAGCTTTTGATAGAGCTATCAAGTTTAATTCTGAAGATAGTTATGCCTGGGAATGGAAAGGCAGAATTTTAGTTTTTAACCTTGAAAAATATGAAGAAGCGATTAAATGTTTTGATAAAGTTCTGAAAATTGTTCCTGAAAATGAAGATGCTTTAAAATATATGGGCTATTCTCTCTATAAAGCTGCTATGTATGAAAAAGCAATTATATATTTTGATAAAACGTTAGAGATCGACGATGATGATTTTTTTTCCCTCTATAACAAAGGAAATGCTCTCTATGAACTGAAGAAGTATAAAGAATCTATCAGGTGTTTTGATAGAGCTTTAGAAGAGAACCACTACTTCGTTATAGAAAATAGAGAAAAAGCCATGAAGGCTCTCTCTGAAAAGAAATAATCCGATCATTTATCATGCAGGTAATATTTACTATTAACATGGATTTTATAAAACCTACACTAAAATTTACTTATACCATGGACTTTCATCGGAAGACATAAGGTCAATAAGATTCTTTATCGTTTCATCAAAGGGGCATATATCGGAAAGTCTCTGTTTCCTGAATTCCGCAATTCTTTCAAAATTTTTCACCGCCCAGTCCAGTTTCGGATTTCCTCCTGCCTTATAGGCACCGATGTTGATAAGACCTTCTGCATCTTCATAGAGTGACCATGCTTCAAGATAGGCATGGGCCGCTTTTTTATGTTCTTCATACATACATCCTTTCAATCAAAACAATTTGGTATTATAGTGTAGTTCACAACAAATTAAAGATAATCCTCGCGTCACGCGTCACGCGTCACGCGTTACGAAGCACTTAATTTCTAATAAGTTATGAAATTAACTATAAAGATTTTTTCAAAAGTGCCAGACTATTTTTCATCCAGTACGTTACGGACTTTTTCTGTCAGAGTCTTTACGGAAAAAGGTTTTTGTATGAAGTTTACCCCCTCTTTCAACAGACCATAATTAGCTATTACATTGGCAGTATAGCCTGACATATAAATACACTTGATATTGCTTTTTATATTACGTAATTTTTTAAAAAGTTCCAGTCCGTTCATTTCCGGCATTACTATATCTGTAATGAGAAGATCTATATTTCCTGCGTAATTCTCTGCCATAGATATAGCCTGTCCCGGTCTTGTTGCTGTAATTACTTTATAACCGTTCTTTTCAAGTACAGTCTTGCAGAGGTTCAGGTAAAACTCTTCATCTTCAGAGATTAAGACTGTCTCTATTCCTGCATAAGATTTTGTTTCTACCCTTTCCGGTAAAACTTGAATAGTTTTTCCTTCACACCGTGGTATGTATATTTTGAAAATACTCCCTTCTCCTGGCTCACTGTATACATTGATAAACCCATTGTTCTGGCGGACTATGCCGTAGATTGTTGCCAGACCAAGCCCTGTCCCTTTTCCCGGTTCTTTTGTTGTGAAAAAAGGCTCAAATATATGCTGGATTATTTCTTTTGTCATTCCTGTCCCTGTGTCACTTACTGTCAGCATTACATATTCACCGGGTATAAAGTCAGCATGAACTGCGCAATATGAACTGTCTATTACTGTATTGTCTGTTTCCAGTGTAATAGTACCTGTGCCGTCTATTGCATCACGGCTGTTAACTACGAGATTTGCCAGAATCTGGTTGAATTGAGTAGAATCTATTTTGACTTTCCAGAGAGCATGTCCCGGTTTCCATACAAGGTCAATATTTTCTCCTATGAGACGATGTAACATTTTAAGCATACCTGCAATTATTTCATTTATGTCCGTTATTACAGGCATGGCAGTTTGCTGTCTTGCAAAGGCCAGCAATTGACGTGTAAGCTCTGCAGACCTCTGGGCAGCCTGCAGTATTTCCTTGAGCTGGCCGTATGTCGATGAATATGGTAAAACATCCATCATGGCAAGTTCTGTATAGCCGATAATTACGCCGAGCATGTTGTTAAAGTCATGAGCAACACCTCCTGCCAGCCTTCCCACAGATTCAATTTTTTGAGCCTGAAGTAACTGATTATAAAGTTTTTCCTTTTGCTGTTCCGCTTCTTTTCTCTTTGTAATGTCAGTTGCAATACCGAGGAAGCCTGTAATGTTGTTATGGTGATCACGTATTGCTGTGACGGACAATATGACAGGTATATGAGATCCATCTTTATGAACATAAGTCCATTCTCGTGTTTCTGTTTTTCCTTCTTTCGCCGTTATAACCAGAACTTCAAAACCCGGTTTGATGCCGAGTTCTGATGCTCTTAGTGAAATTTCTTCCGGCAAATGAATTGAATCGGGACTTATTCTATTTATGACTTCATCTGCCTGATAGCCCAGTAATAATTCAGCTCCCTCGTTAAATACATTAATTATGCCCTTCTGATCCGTCCCTATAATGGAATATACCGTGGCAGCACGGAGAACCGAACTGTAACGTTCATTTGCTTCCCTTGTTTTTTCTTCTGCCTCTTTAAGTTCTTCAATAGTTTTTTCGAGATTTGCATAAAGGCCGGCATTCTCCATTGAAATGGCAGCCTGAGAAGATAAGGCTTTTAATAACTCCAGCCTTGCAGGGGTAAAGACATCTGATACGAGATTGTTTTCCAGGTATAAAATCCCGGAAAGTCTTGCGTGATGCATAATTGGAAGACATAACAGAGATTTTGTCTGATGTTCAATAATATATTTATCATTACCGTAAGTACTGTCATGAACAGCATTATGTAATAAAACATGTGTCATAGTTCTTGCAACATAATTTATTACCGAAACAGGTAATTCGCCACTTTTTTCCATTGAAATTCCCTGCATGGTTTCTACAAGCTTTTCTTCCACAGTACCTCTTGCCTGTATTATCATATGATTATTTTTATTTTCAATTAATATACCTTTTTCAGCACCGGCATTTTCGATTACAATATGCATCATTTTCTCGAGCAGTTGTTCCAGACGGAGTTCCTGTGAAAGCATGTGAGATGCATTTATTATGGCCGTTATATCCATTGAAGCCCCTTTTTTCTTTATAAAAAGGTATTTGTAACGATACTCCAGTTCCTGGACCTTTCTTGTGGCTCCCCAGTAATTATATCTGTCTCTGGCTTTTTTCATACAGACTTCGGCGAATTCTTCTCGCCCTGACAGCAGATAAAATCTGCCTTCACATTCATAGGCAATAGCTTCTTCATGAATATATCCATGTTCTCTGGCTCCTTTTATAGCTATTCCGTAATGCTCGATTGCTTTCTGAATATTACCTGAAATAGCTGCTCTCTCTGCTTCAATCAAATCATGTTTATGTTTGTAATTTGCAGGACTGCAGTAAGCCCATTGTTTCATTTTCTTCTGAATTAATGCAACCTTTTTTAATATATCTTTTTGTTTTTTCCCGTCTTCTTCATAGTAATTTGCTAACAGTGCCAGTGCATAATAAAAATTCAGTTCTACTGTATAAACATATCCTTCCATTCCTTTTTCATATTTTTCTCCCATAGCAGCAGATGTAATGGCATCCGTATATTTACCGAAAACATATTGTACTATTGTCCTGCAGCAGTAGGTACAGAAAATCAATATGAGATTATTCTGTTCAATCCATAACGGCAATCTCTGTGTTTCGTCAAGTATGTCTCCTGTCAGTTTACAGGGGTCTTCCGACAGGCCGAGGAAATTAGATACTGTCTGTGCCCATATTTCTATGAAATATCTGTGGAATTCCATACGATATTGTTTTATTGTCTGAAGATGTTCCATCTGTTTTTGACGAATTTTATTCAGATTTTCACCTGTACAGAACAGGTAGCTGCAATGATGGATGGCACTGTAATAGATATATTCTATGTCCCATTTTTTTGTATCAGATTTATAGAGAGTCTCCAGAGTCCTTGATGTTTCTCTCATATGGTACTTCCAGTGCCTTACTAAAACATTGAACAGGAATCTTGTTCTGACTTCAAGTTCTGAAAGGTTCAATAAATCCAGGAGTTTTATAGATAGTTCCCCGAACCTGTATCCCTGTTCTTTGTCACCGTATTTACAGCATAGAAATGCTCCGTACCATCCGTAAGCAAAAGCTGACTCAGGGGAGTTGCCATGATTGATAGACAGAATGATCATCCTGGAAATAATCAATTGCAGCAGTAAGGGATTAACCCTGCAGGCAGGCGATGTAAGCTTCATTAAAATTCTCATGACTGTCAGTTTATCTTTATCATACATAACAGGTAAATAAAATATATCTTCAATTTTATCTATTTTATCCGATATATCTTTCATGGATTTTTCCGTTTCTCTTTTTATTTTTTTATCTTCTGACGGAAGAGGAAGAGACAGAAGTTCCAGGGCTTCCATTCCTGCTTCTATAGCCATAAAGTTCTGATTTTGTATGGTATAAAAGAGAACTATGAATTCATAAATTTTGATTCTTGTTTGTAAATCTATTACATGACGTAAGACCTCTGTTGAGAGAAGTTCTGCTCTTTCAAAATTACTGCTTAAATATTCTGCCTCCACTGCTTCTACATAGAGACTTACTGTCAATTCATAGTATTCGCTCCATTTGTTTGAAGGCAGAATACCTGTCCCCATGCTCAGATACCATATGGCAGACTGGTAGGCTGAAGCTCTTTTAGCTTTACGTGCGGCAATGAGGTTTAATTCTACCAGTCTTATTTTTTCCTCTTCATCATTAATATACTGGAAGCCTTCATTGAAATGATCTGTTATATGAAATATTTTTTCTTCCAGTTCTGTTTTCTGTGTATTTTGGAGTTGTAATCGTCCGAGTTTCAGATGGATCGTCTTCATGTTTTTTCTTGAAATAATGGAATAAGAGACCTTTTTTATTCTTTCATGAAGAAATTCAAAATGGTGCTTCTCTCCCGTTCCATGATTTATATCGGGAACCATGATAGATTGATGTATCTTTTCTGACGGTAATATAAGTCTCTTTTTTATTGCCGGACTGATACCATCTATTGTTTTCTGATAAGAAAGTCCTGCAATATTTGCCAGGTCTTCAATGGTAAATCTATTACCAATACAGGCCGCCATTGATAATAATTCACTGGTATTGGCCGGTAATTTTCTTATTTCCTGCTTCATAAGGGTAAGTACATTATCTGTCATATCCATAGTGCGGATTTTCTCTGTATCCCATTTCCATTTCCTCATAACGGGATCAAATAACAGAATTTTTTCCTTATAGAGTGATTGTAAAAATTGAATGACAAAGAGGGCATTACCACCTGTTTTTTCATTTACCAGAATTGCCAGAGCTTCACTGTAAGACTTTTCACATTTCAATATGTCGGAAACCAGATTGTTTATTACTTCAACAGAAATATTCCCTACATAAATTGTACTTATATCAGTTAAATCTCCGATGATTTTTATTAAAGGATGAGAAATGCCTGTGTCGCTGCTCCTATATGAACCTATTAATAATAAATATTGATTTTTTATACCTTTCATGAGTAATCTAAGCAGATTTAATGACGCCATATCTGCCCATTGCAGATTATCTATAAATAAAACGAGAGGATGTTCCCTGGTGGCTATTACTTTTACAAAATTTATAAATATATGATGAAATATGTCTCTTACCTCTCCATTATCTCCCGAACTGACAGGAGGCTCTTTGCCGACAATCAGTTCCAGTTTCGGTATTATTTCTGTCAGCAATGCAATATTACTGCCAATAGCTTCTAAAATATCCCTTTTCCATCTGTCAAGCTGTAACGTACTTTCTGTCAGGAGCAGCTCAATGAATTCTGAAAATGCCTGAGTTAAAGCATGATACGGTATATTCTTCTGATATTCATCATATTTGCCTTTGATAAAATATCCCTTTTTCTTTATTACATACTGATGTAATTCTCTTATTAATGATGATTTCCCGGTACCGCTGTCTCCACATACCATGATTACTGCACCCTGGCCATTACTTACCTGCTCAAATGCTGTTGCAAGAGTTTTTAATTCTATGTCTCTCCCGTATAGTTTATCCGGTATGTGAAATATTCCGGAAATGTCATGTCTGCCCGGCTCAAACGAATCAATATGGCCTCTATGAAGCACTTGTTTTAAACAGTTTTCCAGATCTATCTTTAATCCGCAGGCAGATTGATATCTATCCTGTGGCGCTTTTGCCATTAATTTTGCTACAATATCAGACAATATTGCCGGGACTTCCGCATTTATTTCCAGAACTGTTACAGGATTTCTGGCAATATGGCAGTGGATAAGTTCCGATACGGAAGTTGTATTAAAGGGCAGTTCCCCTGTAAGCATTTCATAAAAAACAATACCGAGTGAATACAGGTCTGTGCGTTGATCTACTGTTCTGTTTATTCGCCCTGTTTGTTCCGGAGATATATATTGAAGCAGTTCAGTAAATACTTCTGAAATCTCGAAATAATCTCCATAACTGTCGGACTCTGCGATGCCGAAATCTATAATGGTACCTGTCAATCTATGACATATTATGTTTGTACTGCTTATATTCCTGTGAATTATATGTTTGCTGTGAATATTGTTCAATGCTTCTGTAATTGATATGAATACAGACAGTATTTCAGAAAGAGAAGGACGATATTTTAAAAAGAATTTTCTGAGAGTTTCTCCTTCAATATATTCAAGTATTAATGCCGGCCGTTCATCAATAGTAGTATATTTATATGATTTTCTGATGCCTGGAACGTTAAGATTCCTGGTAATATTATATTCATTGGTCATGCTTTTTAACTTATGAGGTGCAGTGTAATCAGGTCTTAAAATTTTAATGGCCATCGGCTTTGCATGAGCATGTTTATCCATCAGATAAATTAAATGATTCTGCCCTTTATAGACACATGGTAAAGAGTTTAAGTCTCTTATCGTAATTTCCATATTGCCTCCTTAATATTACTGACAATCATCACGACAATCATAGTTTTCTGTATTTAGAATTGAGAAATTCTATGGCAGACTGCCAGGCCTGATTTAATAGATTTATCGTGCCTTCACATGTATCACTGTATAAACCGAGCAATTTATTCAAATCTTCTACATTTTTCCTCATGTACGTTTCTTCCATAACAGGAGTTACTATCAACAGAGAACGTTTGTAATTTGAAAACATTTTTTTTATTATTTTCGGAGATTTTCCATGGCTAACTTCGTGAAAAATCCTTTTCCAGTGATGACTCCATCCCGGTGTTATGAAAAATGTTCCCGGAACTGCAAATTGTTCTCTCTGATAACAATGACGTCCGCCGATAAATAAGCCTATACAGTCATCAACAGGATGAGCCATGTCCATTGGAATAAAAACCGGTATATCACTTTGAAGCAGTTCGTCTGTATTAATCAGTGAATTACCGCATAATCCATACCCCAGAAGGAATGCATCTACATAATGACTTAATTCTCTTAACTCAGACTCTAAAGCTTTCCGGAGAATTTTCCCGCTTCTATGAAGTGCCAGATCCATAACGCGAACTATTACTTCACAATCGTGCGAGTCTTCGCAGCGAAAACTTTTTATATGGGGAATTCTCTCCACATATTTTTCGCTCTGTGTTTCAAGCATCTCTATCAGACGTTTTGATTTTATATTCTCCAGAACGGAAATCCTTTTCACGTAAGGGTCTGATGTAAGGAGATAAGCAAACTCCATTTCCATAATTTCACAGGTGATAATACCTATTATACCCATATGATTGTCAGCCGGCAGCCATCAGCTGTCTGCAGTTTAAACTCCTGTTATTAATTTTCGGATATATATTAAAATTTTTTATAGTCATCAAAAAAATTATTCCATTTAAATATTTTTTCGGGACATACATACTCGCAGATTTTACAGTTTATTCCTGCACATAATGCTTCTTCCAGCGTAAATATTCCATTATCTATGTATTTCAGAGCTTTCGTTTTGCAATTTTTTATACATTTCATGCAGTATTTACAATCTTTTATAGATTTTTTTATTCCTCCTGAAATTCCTGTAATAGTTTTTAATCCCATTTCACCCGGCTCATCAATATCACGTTTCATTGTACGGATAATCTTTTCTGCTCTATTTACTTCAGGCAGGTCAGGGAAACGATATTTCTGCAGAAATTTCCTGTATTGATTTAAAGGCATGCCTTCAGTCCAGTATGAAAGTTCAAGTATATATAGTTTTTTAAAGTTATTTGAAGAGGCGAACATAGAGTAAGTTTTTCTGAGTTTATCTGCAATAGAGATCATATAATCAAGTTTTCCCGGGTCTGTCGCAAGTTCTCTTGCCATGGCAAGAGATGTGTTTCCTATTTGATATATGTGTTTTCCCTCAGGAGGGATGATACCGATTTTTTGTGCTTTTACTGCATCTATATAAGTGCCTGAAGCGCCTGCCATATATACTGTATGGAGCTCTTCCGGTTTTATGCCTCCTTCCATACAGAGGGTCATATATCCGGCTCTTATTGCGCCAATAGCTCTGCCTGTTTCCATCAGATCTTCTTCAGATAAGAATATCTTTTCATTGAATCGGAGTTTTCCGTTCTTAATATGTGGTAGAGTTATAAGGCCTGTTTCCATTGCGAGAGCGATGGTTCCTATTGTTCCTGTTCCTGTAATTCCGGCCGGTTCCGGTGTATTATCTTTTTCAATAACTGTACCGGCTAAATCTACGAGTGGGCCATGGACAGGATTGAGGCTTGAATCCAGCAAAATGGTCCTGTAATAAGGATATTCTCTTCCTATATCGGCAATAGCTCCCGGTGCGGCTACCATACCGCATGTAATATGCTGTCCTTCTATGGCAGAGCCTGCGGCAGCAGAACCTGTTATTATATGGCCCTTATGAGAAATAGCCATTTCGGCATTTGTACCAAAATCTATTGCAATGGACGTATCAGGTGTTTCCATCATACCTGATTTTATAATCATTGCCAGTGCGTCTGCTCCGACTTCCTGGCATACGGAAGGAGGTATAATTACTTCACATGTTCCGGGCAATTCAAGCATTTGAATATCGGAAGCTGCAATTACTGCTCCCTTTCTTTCCTGGACGTTAACACCAAGGGTGCGGAGTTTTTTCTTTCCTCCATAGGCAAGGTCCCTTATTTCTTTTCCCTGAAAGAGTGATAACTGGGCCGGATTGCCGCAGACCGCAAGCCTGACTGTTTTTTTTCTTTCTACAGGCAGTTCTTTTATTATTTTATTTATTGCTTTAATTATGATAGAACATGCTGTCTCGACACCCAATTCCAGTGCAAAGTGGATGTGGTCCATAACATTTATGCCTGGCAGAGGATGGTTCTGTGTAATTACAGTAGAAATAATTTTTCCTGATGAAAGGTCTATAGCCTGGGCGCGAAACCCGCTTGTTCCTAAATCTATGGCAATTGCCAGTCCTCCCATGGAACATTCTCCCTTTCATTTGGCAGTGAGTAATGGAACGTTTATATGAAAATCGTAACTCGTAACGAGTAATGGGCGATGAGAGGAACGGATTCTCATACTTTATTCTGACTGAAACACTCATGGCCGTTAGATGAATATTATAATCCGTAAGATTCCGGTCTGAACCCTTTGATTTTACTGTACTTCTGCAGGCACATATCAATGAAATTTTCTTCTTTATCAGGTAATGATTCAATTTCTTTCATATAGCCGAGTAATGATTCCATTTCGTAGGAAGTAAATTTCAGTTGACTGTCTCCCATCATAAGTTCTCCGCACTTAATAGCTGCCGCCCTTGCCCGGGAATAAAAGCTTTCGTTATTTTCTACTATAGTTTTGCCTATAGCCCAGGCATTATCCGGACAGAGCATGAAACCATGGGGGCTGCGATATCTGTCAGAATTGATAAGACAGGACTGATATTGTTTTTCATATCCAAGTTGAATGGCCGAGTTCATTGCTGCCACATCATAACCCAGAATTTCAGTAAATACTGCAGGCGTTGTACCTCCGAACATTTCATGATATTGAACTGCCTCGTTTGCCCACAGGTCACATACGGAAGCCATAACATTTCCGCATAGATCCATATGAGCACATGCACCGGTTTTACCTTCAGTAGATATAGGAATACCTGTAATAGCTTTAATTATCGGATTTTCATAGCCGCAGTCTTTACCGGGACCTGTTGCGCCGCATTCGTAAGCTACGAGACTTCTTCCTGCACTTATGGCCCTGCACAGTGCAGCAAGTGTATGGGGGACATCTCTGGAAATAAGACCTCCTGCCATAAACATGGCAGTGTTTGCCTGAGCGCAGTCTGTGTCTCCACCTGCTATGCAGTTATTTTTCTTCCCTATGTCCACTATTTGAGTCCAGAGCCATTCCATATCTCTTCCTCCCAGAACTGCCTGTGCAAAAAGCAATCCCGTTATATCATTTCTGATAATTGAATAATCCGATATTTCTTTTCCTCCCATTGATTCAATAGATATAATATCAGCATGTTTTGCACATGCTTTGAATGCTTCGAGCATCCTTTCCAGCCGTTCGCAATTTCTCATGTTTACCATGTCAGGCTTGCGAATATCGGCAATTGTTGAACGATAAGCACCCTGGAGACCATATTTTTCCATGTATTCATCTATCTGCCTTGTTGTTTGTTCAGCAATTTCCATACCCCATTCAGCATTATATGTCATCTGGAAAACATGTTCATTTTCGATTACAATATGGGGATGCCCTGTAAGGACACATCTTTCCAGTGCATCGTTGTTTGCACGTTCAAATTCCCTGAGCAGTGTTTTTATAGTTTTTTCGCTTCCAGGTCTTGGGTGTGGAACAATCTCCGGAATTACATAACCTCCACCGATTATAAGTCCTTTTTTCGTTTTGACAGGTTTTTGTGCAGTTCCAAATATCATGTCTTCAGGACTGGAATATGCCATTTTATCAGTTAATTTCATAATTATGTTCCTCCTTTTTAGCCATTCCACTTTGAACGCATGTCTGCCCAGTTCATTCCCTTCAGTGCATCTTCTGCCATTGCCGGTGCTCTCCCTGCATCTTTACCGCCCCATATACCCAGGTCAAAGGCTGTTACAAATTCTTCATTAACAGCCCCTCCGCCGCATACAAAAGGGATATTTAAATCTAATTCTTTCAGTTTTACTGCAATTTTCGGGAATGCAGTCATAGTTGTAGTCATCAATGCAGTTCCTGTAAGCATAACAGGTTTATATATTTTACATGCTTCAACTACGTCTTCTACAGGTACATCTGCTCCGAGATTGATAACTTCAAATCCGTTTGCATTGAGCAGAACATTGACAATCAACTGTCCTATATCATGAATGTCGCCTTCTGCTGTGTGAGTAACTACTTTGGCCTTTTTTTTCATTGGTCTGCACATTTTTTCTTCACATAAAGCAATACCTGCCATCATTGTATCAGAGGATAGTATAATCTGGGGAAGGAAATATAAACCTTCTTCCCATAGACGGCTTACTTCTTTCATGCCGGCAATCAGTCCTTTATTGATTATATCTAAAGGATGTCTTGTTTTTAATGCTTCTTTTATAATATCCTCTATTTCTTCTTCATCACCTGTAATAAGACAGTCTGTTATTTTTTGCAGTATTATATCTTCTGATATCTTCCGTGATTTTTTATGAGTTACTTCAATGTTGACATCATATCTTGTGAAGATATGATTTGTCTTCGATGTATATTTCATTCTGCTCCCTCCATTTCCTTATGGAATATCTGTTGAAGACAGAAAAATATGGTCCTTTATAGAGTTTCAGACCGGGATAGATTATCATCGTTAAGAGATATGCCCATTCTTCGGCTTACAGTTCTGTAGCCGATCTTTTCGTAAAATTCTATGGCACCTCTGTTAAATTCCCAGATAACAAGGGCAACCTGTTTTACTCCTTTACCTGAAGACCATTCATGGGCTTTTTCAATGAGTATTCTTCCTGCATCTGAATGGCGGAATTTACTTTTTACTATCAGGTTATCAATCATAGAATATCTCTGCGGAACTACAATCGGGAGGGGAGGGGTTTCCTGTATATAGATATGAACCAGACCTATAATCTCTTTATCACTCTCTGCTACAAAAATGGCTGCCTCTTCATTATCAATGATACTGAAGATATATTCTTCAGATCTGGCAGGCCCCTGAGTCTCACAGTAAACCTCCGGTAACAGTTCATGGTGGACGGAATCTAATTCTGTAAATACATCGCATATACCTCTGTAATCTTCTTTTGTTGCAGGTCTTACGGTAAAATTCATGTTTTTTATTCCCTTCCTTATATAAGTTAGTGAAAAGTGAAAAGAATAGTACATTACTCACTTACTCACTATTCACTCATTATAGTGTATTTCATAACTTATTGGAATTTAAGTTGTCGTGACGCGTAACGCGTAACGCGTGACGGGTTTAATCCCTGCGCATCACGCATCACGTTTTACGCATTACGAGGTCATTAAGTATGGATTTTTATGAAACTAACTATAATTATGAATTGTTATGAGACTGACTGTATAATATTATAGCACTTATTTTCTCCGGTAAAAATATATTTATCTGTAACATGTTTAAAATAAAGATAAAAAATGCTAAACTGAATTACTGACCTGAGCATAAGCATGTAATAAAAGCCTTCCTCCCGTCACGCGTTACGCGTCACGAGAGCATTATTCTTACCACGGTAATCATGTTTTTATCATAAGGAGATGAGTTTATGTATGGTGCCGATCAAAAAAAACATATGTTCTGGCATATTATCGTTATAGTCATTATGATAATTCTTTTGATTCCTTATCTTACGCAGAAAATGTATTTTGGTCTGCTGGATTATGTAAATCTGGCTTTTCATGAGGCAGGACATTTTATTTTTCTTCTGACTGGAAATGAATTTATCCATGTTTTCGGTGGAACTGTGGGGCAGCTTTTTGTACCTGCAGCTTTTTTTATATATTTTTTTAGAAAGAAAGATTACGGCGCTTTTTTCTTCAGCCTTTTCTGGTTTTTTGAAAATTTTATAAATATTTCTATTTATATGGCAGACGCACCTTATCAGCAACTTCCGCTTCTCGGAGGAGACGGAGTAGTCCATGACTGGGTTTATCTATGTGCTGAACTGAAATGTCTCAGATCTATAGAAGGTATTGCCATGATAGTAAAAGCTGCAGGTGTTATGGGTATGTTAGCTTCCGTAATGGGACTTGGTGTGTTTACTTTTTACAGGGATAGTCAGACAAATTCTCAATAATCAGGATAATTTGAATTTTCTTCTTCTTTTTGACAGGACTAAATTTTTATATAAAGAATTTATTATGGTTGGTATCAGAACTTTTCCTGGTTTATTCCTTGCGTCACGCGTCACGCGTCACGCGTCACGAAATCTTTAAAGAATAATGGTGATTGAATTATGATATACTGTCTGAGTTGTTGCAATAAAAATGATGATAAAGCAAAAATATGTAATTCCTGTTCTTCCAGTCTGGAATTCTGTCCGAGAGATAAAATAAAAAAAGAGATAGTACTCGGTGATAGATACAAATTGATATCACCCCTTCAAAAAGGAGGCATGGGTGAATTATATGCAGCCCTTGATAAAAGGCTTAACTGTGTCTGTGCCGTAAAGCTCCTTTATTTCGATTCACTGTCAGATGAGGAAAAAGATTACAGGGTGACAAGATTTAAGTCTGAAGTGGAGATTCTTGCAAGGCTGCGCCATCCGGCTTTACCTCATGTGCTTGATTATTTTCTCGAAGACGATAAATATTATCTTGTTATGGATTATATTCCCGGCAACGATCTGCTTACCATAATGGAAAAGGAAAGAAAAAGATCTCTCGAGGAAGATAGAGTTATTAACTGGTCTCTGACTCTATGTGATGTTCTGGATTACCTTCACAATAATAAACCACAGATTATATACAGGGACTTAAAACCTGATAATGTAATGCTCAGAGCCAGAGATAATCAAATAATACTCATAGATTTCGGTACTGCAAAAACAACAGATAGAGTAACAAGACGTCAGACAGCAATCGGTACAGTAGGTTATGCTCCGCCTGAACAATATTCTGGCATACAGGATGTGAGAAGTGATATCTATGCTCTGGGAGCCACTATTTATCATCTCGTAAGCGGCACCATGCCTGTAATGCCTTTTGAATTCAAGCCCGTAAGAAGGGTAAATTCTTCTGTCTCTACCAGACTCGAAGGGATATTGATAAAAGCCCTTCAAAAAGAAGTGGAAGATAGATATCAGAGTGCGAAAGAATTCAAGAGGGATCTTATGTCGGTAATTTCTATGGAAGAAGAAAAGCCTGCTGTCATAAAACTGCCGCCGGCTGAAAAAGAAGAAAAATGGGATCTTCTCGGAAGAATAAAAAAGAATATTGTAGATTCTTTAAATAAATTAAAGAGAGAATTTTATACTCATAAGAAGATAAGGGTTTTTCTCGTTGAAAGTTCGGCCACACAGAGTCTTTCCTGTAGAAAAGCTATTGAAAACTCCGTTGATATAGAAGTAATAGAATCTGCTGCAACAGGTGAAGAATGTCTTGGAAAACTTAATAAATCCCGTGAGAAACCTGATGTAATATTAATGGATATAGCAGTATCGGATAAAAGCAGTATTGATATAATAAGTAAGATAAAAGGTACCATGCCGTCTGCCAGAATAATAGTACTCAGTTCCCAGGACCTTGACAGAGATACCGTATTGAATTCTCTTAAAGCAGGAGTGGCAGGTTATGTTCTGAAAAAGGAAGGCCATGAAAATATACTGGAAAGTATAAGGAAGGCAGCTCAGGGCGGTACACCTATAGAATCTGAAGTCGTTACATATCTCCTTGATGAATTTGTAAATAAAACGAGAGAACCGAAAGAGGCAGAGCTGACAGGCTTTGACGGATTTGAACTGGAAATACTGGATATGTTTGATTTGCTTGTTGAATTCTGTTCCTGCGAGGTTACAGGAAAACTATCCATTAAATCTCCTCTTGAAGACGGCGATATATATGTAGAGAACGGTAATATAACCCACTGTGTTTACGGCCAGATTACAGGTGAAGAAGCTTTCTATCAGTCGGTAAACTGGGTTATTGGAAAAGGAAGATTTTATGCAACAGAAACACCTGATAAGAGAACAATAAAGACCCCAACAGATGAACTTCTTACAGAAGTTCTGAAAAGAAGGGAACAGTTTGTAAAGATAAGAGAAGTGGTAAAATCACTCGATGATATCTTCAAGGTTCAGTTATCTAACTCTGCTATAGTTACAGTACAGTCGGAATATTTATATATACTGTTTCATCTGGATGAAAAGAAAACTGTAAGAGATGTCATGAAAGGAACCGGTAAGACCTATTTTGATGTAGGAAAAGCAATCTATGAACTGGCTGCTGCCGGTATGGTACAGAAAGTAAAGTAATAGTTTTATAATAGAAAGGGTGGTTTTATGTCAGATAATACGAGAATATTACAGATTATTTTTCTTATTATCATTAATATTCCTATCTTTTTATTAATAGGGAGAATTTTTTTCAGTAACTGGGAAGGCTTTTTTAAAGCTATCTGGTTCTGGGCCAAACCCGATCTGATGTCAATGTTTGACGGTACTTACTGGGAAGACAACTGGAATGAACTGTTACTTTTTTTATTCGTTCTGGTCTGTGGTTTCCTTGTCTATGGTGAGTATTATGTAATAGTCAACTATATTGCAAAATAAGGGGTTGTAAAAAAATAATCATATCATATTTACAATCGTAACGCGTAACGCGTGACGGGAGGATGATAACCATAATTTGCGGTAGTTATTTTCTTACAGTTCCTGATGGTATAAAAGGTAATAACATTGAATTTTTTCAGGATTATTTCTATAATATTTATAATTTTTTTCCTCTTATCTTCAGAAATAAAACATGCCGGTGGAAAGACACTGGAAAAAGCTCTCTGGGTATGGAATACATCTGAGATTATTAATAATTCTTCTGAAAGAGAGGATTTTTTATCCTTTCTCTCTCATGAGGAAATTACATGTATATTTTTGCAGATACCGGGAGATTTTGATGCAAAAGCCGATAAACTTCGCAGGCTTGTTTCAGATCTTTCTTCTATAAATGTAAAAGTCTATGCCCTGGACGGAAGTAAGGATTATGCTCTTCCTGAGAACCATTGTTCAGTTCTGAAAACATTAGATGAAATAATTCACTATAATGAGCAGTCAGAAACTTGTGAAAAATTTTATGGTATTCAATATGATATAGAACCATATCTTTTACCGGAGTTTAAAACACATAAACAGGGATGGATTTTAGAAAATTATATTGGACTTCTCAAGAATATATCAGACAAAACCTCCGGGAAAGGTCTTTCCTTCAGTGTAGCGATACCTTTCTGGTTTGATTCTCCCGATCAATATACAAAACAGATAAGAACCGTGACAATTGACGGAGTCAAAAAGCCTCTTATAGAGGGAATAATAGATGTGACGGATAATATTGCTATTATGGATTACAGGACTGTAGCAGATGGGAATAATGGAATTATAGCACTTGCTCGGAATGAACTGGCCTATGCTTCTTTAAAAAATAAAGAAGTTTTTATAGGACTTGAAACAAAACCTCTCTCCGATGAGAATCTCAGTTTTGCCTCTATTGGACTGACGGGGTTGAAATCAGTCATGGAGGAAGCAGAAAAGAAATTAATGGACTATAATTCCTTTTCAGGCTTTGCAATACATGAATACAGGAGTTATAAAAAGCTTGTGAATAAAAAGAATTTTTAATAGGAATAATGCCGGCCATATTAGAGAAATAAAGAACAGGAAATTCTCCGGTAATATCTATTGACTATTTAAAAAAAATATATATACTTAAAATTCCATTGGAATTTTGCTTTACACAAGAGATACGTTACAGAAATCAACTATGTCTTCATTGATTTTTATTCTTATGCTTTATATAATGTTATCAGATACAGGGAAATATTATGGACTTAAAAAAACTCGGTTCCAGAATTAAAACAACCCGTGAGAAAAGAAGATTGAAGCAGACGGATCTTGCAGGTGCTTTACAGATAAGTGCCCAGGCTGTGTCAAAATGGGAAAGAGGAGAGAATGCACCTGATATTTCTGTTCTGGTAGAACTGTCCAGACTGCTCGGTATAAGTGTTGAATGGCTTCTGGGAGGAACTATGGCGGAAACAGACACATTTAATGCCACTGTATTCTGCACAGGTCTTAACGGTTTTGCCTGTAAAGCTACTTTAATGACGCCAAGGGAACTTGCCTTATGGATGAATACTATTCATTATACCGTAACTGAAGCAGTAAAGAGATTTGACGGAGTTCCGGTGAAATATATAGGAGACGGTTTTCTCGGATTTTTTACCGGCATAAATCATGAAGCGAGAGCCCTGGAAGCAGCTAAAGAGAGCAGAAGATTGCTTGATATGCATGAACTTATAATTATTCTCCATAAAGGCGATATCTTTCTCGGTCTTATGGGGCATCCTGATTATGAAAGGCCTGATATACTTGGTGAACCTGTTAATACGACTTTTCTTGTCATGCCATGGGTGGCGGAAAACTGTAAAACAGGTATAGGCCTTACAGATACTGTGATGAATGAACTGGCAGAAAGGGAAGAGTTTATCAATTGTGGTGAGATTTTTATCTCACATAATGAAAAGCCCGTAATTATTTACGAGCCTTTTATAAAAAAATTGTAGTAACCGGTCTGATTTTGATTACAGGTGATTGGAGCAGACCCGTCACGCGTAACCCGTTACGCGTCACAATTCTCATATATTATTTAAGAGGAGGTCTTAATATGGTTAAGACAGATTATTATGTAAAAGATATTAACCTGGCAGATTTCGGAAGAAAGGAAATGATTATTGCCGAACATGAAATGCCGGGACTTATGGAGACAAGAAAAAAATACGGCCCTCAGAAACCTTTAAAAGGTGTTCGTGTTATGGGCAGTCTTCATATGACAATTCAGACAGCAGTTCTCATTGAAACGCTGGTTGAACTCGGGGCAGATGTGAGATGGGCATCATGCAATATATTTTCCACACAGGATCATGCCGCTGCTGCCATAGCAAAAGCAGGTGTGCCTGTATTTGCATATAAAGGCGAAACACTGGAAGAATACTGGGAATTTACCAAAAAAGCTCTCACGTGGCCAGACGGTAAAGGTCCAAATCTTATTGTAGACGACGGCGGAGATGCTACATTAATTATTCATAAGGGTTATTACGGAGAAGAGAATCCGTCTCTTCTGAATGAAAAAGTTGATAATAAAGAACTTGCTATTGTATATTCCGTTCTCCGTAAAAGCCTTGAAGAAGATCCTCAGTTTTTCCATCGTCTCGTAGCAGATTGCAAAGGTGTATCGGAAGAAACAACAACAGGTGTGAAGAGACTTTATCAGATGATGGAAAGAGGAGAATTGTTGTTCCCTGCCATAAATGTAAATGATGCTATTACAAAAAATAAGTTCGATAATATTTACGGATGTCGTGAATCCCTTGTAGATGCCATCAAGCGTGCTACAGATGTAATGATTTCCGGGAAAACTGCCATGATATGCGGTTACGGTAATGTAGGAAAAGGTTCGGCAGAGTCACTTGCAGGACAGAAAGCTCAGATAATGGTAAGTGAGGTTGATCCTATCTGTGCATTACAGGCTCTTATGTGCGGTTACAGAGTCGTGACGGTAGAAGATGCACTTCCGATTGCAGATATTTATGTAACAGCTACAGGGAACTGTAATGTCATTACTGCAGAACATATGTCAAAGATGAAAGATCAGGCCATAGTCTGTAATATAGGACATTTTGACAACGAAATAGAGATGGAGAAACTCGAAAGCTGGCCAGGTATAAAGAAGGAAAATATAAAACCACAGGTAGATAAATATATCTTCCCTGACGGACATTGTATATATGTACTTGCAGAAGGTCGTCTCGTAAATCTCGGGTGTGCCACAGGACATCCCAGTTTTGTAATGTCCAACAGTTTTACAAATCAGGTTATGGCACAGATTGATCTCTGGACTAACAGGCGTAAGCTCGGTGTTTACAGACTTGATAAAAAACTGGATGAAGAAGTGGCAAGACTTCACCTGGGTAAACTGGGTGCACACCTGACAGTGCTTACAGAAAAACAGGCAGATTATATAGGAATATCTCCTGAAGGGCCTTTCAAGCCGGATCATTACTGTTATTAAGGGATATGTAATGCGTAATGCGTAATGCGTGATACGATTAACCTTTTATAGATCAATGAAATTTTTCACGGAAACATTGTTCTCTGTGAAAAATTTTTATTTTATGGATGAATTCTCAAAGGACTTACGCAGTTATAAATTATTTGAAAATAACTATAATATCCTACTGGAAAGTGTTAGAATGTACATGGAATAAAAATATACAGGAAAAGAGAAAAATAACATGGAATTAAATCTTAAAAAAATAAAAAAACTATCAGAAGAACATAATGATGAAAACTGGCAATTTCGTTCTTTTTTGCTATGCTGTACTATTTCATCGAAGATCGTTGATAAGATGGTCCACAGGATTTATAAAGAAGTGGCATCAGAAATAGATTGCACCAAATGCGGAAATTGCTGTAAAGAAATGAGCCCATGTTTTGAGCTTGAAGAAATGGTGGGTTTATCACATTCACTCGGAATATCTATGAAGGATTTTGAAAAAAAATACCTCTTTAAAATGGAATTTGAAGAAGAGTATATGTTCAGAGCAGATCCATGTCCTTTTCTCAAAAATAACATGTGTTCCTGCTACCCTTACAGGCCTGATGCCTGCGCCGCTTATCCCCCTCTTCATACCAAACATTTTACATTAAAAATGACAAGTGTAATAGAAAGCTGTGCAATATGCCCTATTGTATATAACGTATATGAGAGACTGAAAGATAAAGTCTGGCACAGACAATGTTCAGATAAATGCTTCCCGAAATTTTACCTCCAGTCGCCTGTGAGAATAAAAGGGGCCCAGAAAAAGGGATGATTGTATTTTTTCATTACATCTATCTGAGCAAGCCTTAAAGCTTCCGATTTATTATGATCTTTCAGATAAAAATAAAATTTTCCCATAAACTCTGATGTAGATACATCCGAAACATCCCATAAACTTGCACATATTGAAGGGGTTCCTGCATAGATAAAAGCCCTTGATAATCCTGTGAGTTCATCCCCGTTTGCATCTTCCGAAAGTCCTGTTTTGCAGGCACTGAGAGTTACAAGATAAGCTTTCAAGTTCAGATCGAATATTTCATAAACAGGCAGTGTTCTGTCGGCAAAGAGGAGGGAAGAAAAGAGAGGAGATGCGGCATCTAATGTGCCATGGGTGGCAAAATGTAATATATCATAATGTCCGCCTTCTTTATATAAAATATCTGTCGTCATATCTTTACCTTTATAGATTTCTCTGTGAGCAATATGTCTGGATATCTCCAAAATTTCTTTCTCTGTACCCGGGAGGGGAGAGAAGCTGCCGAATTTAAAATTTCCAAGTTCAAAGGCAAGTAAACTGTCTTTTTTAAGATGATTTTTATCTTTGCAGTATTTCAGCACACTGGCAGATGGCAGATAGGTTATTTCATATTTTTCTACGAGCATTTTGCCTTTCTGGTCAATAAGGACCTGAAAAGGAAAGTAATTGAGCGATCTGTGAGGCGATATGATAAGTCTTTTCGTGCCTGTTATAAAAGTCTCTGCTTCTTTAAAGAGTATATCGTAAAGCTTCTCTGAAATCTTTTTCCATTCATTACTTTTTATTTTTTCAGATGTCATACTGTCACATGCCAGAGAGCGGTATGACGTTACAAGATTTTCTATATCTTTACTGTTATGGTTTATAACAATAGTATTGAAGCTGTCCTGTCCTATGATCCAGACGTAAGAGTTTTTTTCTCCGAGAAAATATTCAATAATAACCGTTTCTTCATCCATCAGTGACCGGATCTCTTCCGTAGTGAGAGGATTAACACTTATAAGGGTCATATATTCCGGATTTTCCAGCTTGATCTGCTCAAGAATCCTCTCGTATTCAGACTTGAGTTCTTTAAGTTTCTCATCATTCCGATCGCCTGTAAAATACTCTATAGCTGTCTTTAAATCTTTTTCTTTTACTGATAATTCCTGGTTTACTCCATGATGAATATTTATTTTCTGATTTGCCAGTATATCCATAAAAGCCCTGGCTCTTGCTTTTTCATTGTAGTTGAAAGCTTCTTTCCCGCGGTTCATTTTTACAAGTATGTCTATCATATGTTCATAAACTTCTATCTTATTCTGCATAAAATCACGTTTGAGATCTTCCACCGTAAAAGCCTGTCTTATATCTTCTATTATGTCTGTGGCTCTGTCAAAATAATCGTACGCTTCCTCAAAATTCTCCTGATATGTATAGAGCAGTCCAATACTAAAAGCAATATCCCACGATTGCCTGGATTCCCGTGATTCTTCTTTGAAAGTCAATGCTTTTTTATAATATTCTATTGCCTCTGGCAGATTTCCATACTGGTAATACCAGCCTCCTAAAAGCAAGTATGCCGAGGATTTAACAGCAGGGTCTGGCTGATTTTCAGATAAACTGAGAACCTTGAGGGCATATTCAAAGGCTTTCTCTTTCTCATTTTTTTTCATATAAGCATAGCTTAATGCCCTGTAGTCATCAATAAGATAACGAGATAGTTCATAAGGATCTTTATAAATGTTTTTATAAAGATCGTGACTTTCGTTAAACTTTTTTATAGCCATATTTAAATCTGTTTTATAATATCCCATCCCCATATTATATAAAACGTAGCCACGACAGAACTCTCTGTATGTAGGATTTTCTATGTCTTTCGATTTAGCAAGAGCTTTTTCATAATACTTCATACCCTCATATTCTTTCATCTCGTATATATAACACTCTGCAAGGTGCATATAGATTCCTGTGATAAGATTTATGTCCATATGAGGTGTAATTTTATTTTCAGCTTCCCGATAATATTTTAAAGCAGTGTCTTTTTTACCAAGTTTTGAATAGGTAGGGCCAAGTCCCAGATAAGCGTAAATTTCTGCTGGACATGTCTCCGGCAATTCTTGTGCTGTTTCAATAGCCTGCCGGTAATATTTTATTGCTTCTTCATATCTCCCTTCAGTCGAGCATATACTTGCAGAACTGTAATAATACTTTGCCATCAACTCTTCTTTACTGCCGCTCTCTATATATCTGAAGAGATAGGTATCTTTTTTACCGGAAAAATCCTTTGTTTCATCGAAGTTTATATGTTCTATCAACTCTTTTTTCATGGCAAGATATTTCTTTGCCTCTTCCATAAATAACCCGTTCTTCGTACATATATCAAACATTAACTGATAGGAACTCATTATGCTGAGTATGTCTCCTTCTTTTTGATATATTTCAATGGCTTTCTTTACATGTTCTATAGCCTTATCTTTATCAATTATAACCAGGCCGTAAACCATGCCTTTCATATAAAAACAGTCGCCTGACAGCAAATAATCTCCTGCTTCTCCGGAAATAATTAAAGCTTTATCCAGCAGTTTAAATATTTTCTCTGATTTAATTAAAGGATTAATAGATTCCGCCAGATCTTTTGCCTGCCTGTAATAACAGGCACCTTCACCCTTTTTGTCTCCTCCTTCTTTAAATAAAAGAAGGGCTTTTTGTCGGGATGGCGGATCGTCATCTCCTGTATTAAATCTTTCGAATATGGAATAATAAAGTAATGCTTTCGCCAGAGTAACCGTGTCACCTGTAAATTCCGCAGCTTCCACGGCAATCTGTGCCAGATGCTGACTTTTTTTTATGACTAAAAAATGTTTTTTATCAAAAACACTGTCTGCTTTTACCAGTAATGTTATTACAAGGTTTTTATTGACCAGATCTCTATTCTGTGCAAGAATCTTCTTTCTGTCTTCACCGGAATTTGTTTTTTCCAGAAGATTAATTAAATTTTCCACAGTATTTATTTGAGAGGCAGATAATACAGGAGAGGGACTTAAAGAAGATTTACATGGATTAAACCATGAATCTGTAAGGGAATAATATAAGAATATTGTAAATATTATGATAAAGAGTAATGTTGTAATATATACAGGCACTTTCATATATTTTATTCATTTCTTTTGATTATTTAGTGGACGTGAAATAAAATTATTTTGTTAACACATTATTTTATAAATTACTATTCTGAAAAGAATAAACTCATCTGCTCACCCTTTAAAATATCAAATTCCAGATAGGTTAAATCGTCTTCTGTTCTGTAATCTCTTTCCACTCTTATTGTATTATCAGACATAAATTGCTGTCTTAATATATAATTGACTTCAAATTTTGAAATCAGTTCCTTGTTTATATTATGCCCTGTTGTAATTAGCTGAACATTATTCTCTTTGATTATATTAAACATCGGTTCCCATAAATACATGGCACTGGTCGTGCCGAACGGATTGTCTGCTATTATTACACCTCTGGAATGTATATTTTTATTTTCTGAGGTGAGAAGTCTTATATAGGATATGATACATACGGCGAAGATAAAATAAAGAGCATTTGACTGGCCGTCAGAACCTACGGCATCTTCCCATCTTTTATAGGTGGAGTGAGCCTGATTGTTTTCCACCTTATAAAGCTTCACCACTGCTCTGTCCATATTTGTTATCTGCGAAAGCAGTTCTCTTGAGGTTAATCTCTTCTTGATTTTTTCTCTGTCGACTTTTTTATCATTTCCTATTTCTTTTACTATACTGCTTATATGATTTTTCATTCTTTCTCTCCTGTCTTCTTCTGAAAAATCGTCAAAATTCATAATAAGCATATTTCTTTTTATTCCATTTACATTTATTCTGGAAAGTTCAGGTAACCATTTTAATTTTTCAAGTAACCATTCTGCTCTGGAAACACATTTCATTGTAAAATTTTGCTGGATTTTTTCAAGATTTTCAATGTCTATTTTTGTTTTCTCTATATCTTCATTGATTATATCCAGATAACTACGAATCTGCTTCCTTCTATTTTCTCCCTCAGTAAGTCCTGCAGGTATGACCATTTTTTTGAGTTCTCTGATGTAATTATTTATATAATAAAATTTTTCTTCCTGATTTAGAATTTCTTTAATCAATTTACTGAAACTATTGCTGCTGTTATCAATGGCATATTTAATTTTATTGACTGTTTTTTTAAATTCTTCATATTCTATGAGTTCATTGATTTTCTCATTATTATCATCTTTTATATTATGTTCATCTATAAATTCTCTATATTTTTCTTCTTCTCTCTGGAAATGATTTGTTTTATTTACCAGGTTAGTAAGGTTTTTCTGCAGATTATCTATGTCTTTTTTATAAGTTTTTATAGAACCTTCAATTTCTTTAGCTTTTCTTAAGATATCATCTTCACTGTTCAATCCATCAAAAGGTATATAATCTTTTAAAAGATCTTCCTTCTTTGTTTCTATTTTTCCCGTTAATTTATTGATTTCAGTTTTTACAGTATCTGCTGTCTGTAAGATTATATTTTTTTCCATACATTCTTTTTCCATTGATTCTGCCAGTTTTTTTATATCTTCATCATAGGCTGGCCTTAAAATATATCCTTTAAATTCTTTTTCAATAAAGTATTCTGCCATTACTCCACAGTCTTTGAGCTGTCTTTCATGGTTTTCTATAGATCTTTGATATTCTATTATTTCTTTTTCCAGATCTTCAACTTCTGTTCTTTTCTTTCCAAAAGAATTCTTTAAACTTTCATATTCAGTTCTGCTTTCTTCAAAAGATAGTTTTTTCAATGGCCTCTCCGGAGTATTCCCGATTTTTATTACTTCATCTTTCAGCATTTTTACTTCAGACAGTGAATTTCTCAGTTCTGATTCAATCTGACTGATATTATCAATCAGTTTTGCCAGTTCATTGTTTTTACAGTCAAGCTCCTGTTTTATCTTTTTTAAATCATTTTTTATATTATTTATGTGTGTGTCAATATCTTTCTCTTTATTCTGAAGAGAAACGTAATCTATCAGTATATTTTTACGTTCAATAACTTCCTGTAATAGGATTTCATTTTTTTTCTTATTTTCTGTCAATTCCTGGATTTTTTGCCTGTTCCCAATAACAGAATCTTCATATTTCTTCTTTTTTTCCTCCAGGCCATGGAGATTATGTTTTAAATCTGTAATACTATTATTTACTATGTCGACTTTATTTTTATTAAAATCTCCCATGAAATTCTCTGTGAATTTTTTGTCTCTTTCAACTGTTTCCATATATTCCAGTATTTCTTCAAGTTCTTCCTTTATATGACTGCTTTTATCTTCAAGTTCATTTCTGAAAATTTCTGCTCTGGTTTTGTCTATAAAAAAATCATCTTTACCGTAGAGGAAAAATATGTTTTCATAAAGTATTTCTTCTTTACGTCTTATTGAGTCAAGATTTATTACAGGAAAAGGATAATCGCAAAAATCATCTTCCATCGTTTCTTTTTTTTCTTTAAGTCTCTTAAAATCATGTTTAAGTAAAACTACAGAATAGGGTAACAGGGGGTAGGATTTAAGAATAGATTTTTTTTCTTCTTCACTATGATTTTCTAAATAATCAATTCCCTTTAATACATCTGGAAACTTCTTTTTTATCTTTTTGAAGAAATATATGATTTTTTCATTTGCTATATAAAATTCATTCTGTTTCAGAAAATCTATTTTATTACAGAGGAGTTTTTTCTCTAGATTTAAATATATTTCTTTATTTTTTAAAAGTTTGTTTTTTTCTGATATTTTAAAAATAAGCTCGTCTTCTCTGCATTCGTAAATTTGTTGTAATTTCTCTGTTCTTATTTTCTTTCTGTTATATTCTTCAATGGCAGAAACAGGAGATTTCAGTTTTTCTTCTATTAATTTTCTTTCTCCTTTAATTCCGGTAATTTCTTTATCATATTCAATGAGTTTATTATTGAGTTCCCTTATTTCTTTATCTGTTTTATCGATAGCAGATTTTAAAGTACTTTCTTTTTCTTCACTTTCTTCCATGCCTCTGCCAGGTGAAAATATATAATCTAAAAAGCCGGAATTATTAAGAAAGGAAGAACAGAGATATGACTTTTCCGTAGAGCTTTCTTTTTCATTTTCTCTATGTTTTAACTCTTCCTCTTTTCTGCCCTGTTGAAGAGTGAGATTTTTTATAGTTTCCTCAAGTTCTTCTTTTCTGCCCTTTTCTTTTTTCTCTTCTTCTTTCTTTGAATCAATAGCTGTTTTATAATCTTCAATCTTCCGGTTCAGATGCAATTTATAATTATATCCTGCAGTTTCATATTCTTCCATTAACTGAGTATTATCTTTATGTATATTTTGTTTTTCTATTAGCAGTTTATTTAGTCTGTCTTTCATATCTTTACAGGAAAGATATATATTCTGTCCTTTTGAGATATTAATTTCATTTTCTATATTTTCTATTTTCTTATCGATAGATAGCAGTTTTTCTTCTTTTTCTTTCAATTCTTCCGAAAGTTCTTTCTCTTTTAATTGCAGTTTCTGTATATGAAGGATTTGTTTTTGAAAATTCAGTTCTTCTATAGTCCTGCCTGTATTGTTTATATTAATTTCTATCTCTTCTTTATCTTTTTTTAACTCTCCGAGAAGTTTTCTCAGATTATTAAGACATAAAATGGCTTTCCTTTTATATTCATCCATGTTTCTGAAATGTTCAGTCAGAGCATCATTACTTCTTTCCAGATTACTGTAAAATTTGAAAATTTCATTGTATTCATCAAGATGTTCTTTTTTCTTTAAACTTTCTTCAATATTATGTCTCAACTCAATCAGGGTATCGGCAAGATTTTCTTCATTCGTTGCATTTTCTTCAGAGGAAATATTTTTACCGCTTTCTATCTGGGTAATTATTTTTACCAGCAGGTTTTCTATCATTTTTCTTGATGTTTTATTTTCTCTGAAATATTTTTCTATATGATTTTCACCGCTGTTAATATCTTTTATGACATTCCATTCCGTATCTATAATATTATATTGCCTCAGAAATTTTTTATATTCCCCTGTATGAGTGAAATCTCCCATAGTATGTTTATGTTTCATTTCTTTTATAAGGCTTTTAAGCCTGTCATAGGAAAGTATTTCTCTTTTGTTGTCGAAAGAAGAAAGAGGCCAGTTTTTTATATCATATTCATTACTTCTGTCATAGAGATGGTAATAATTAAAATAGTCTATGTCTTTCCTGAAAAATATCTTGTCCTGCTCTTCTCTGAGATTATTATCCCCTTCTTTCTGGCTTTTTTTTCTTCTTGCACAGAAACCTGTAAGGAGATATTTATAAATATTCCCTTCATCGAGGAGCCATTCTACAAGAACATGAGATGTTCTGTCAGGGCCGCCGTAAAAAATCTCTTTTAGAGGTTTGTCTGCTCGCAGGGATGAGGCAGGTAATATAACCTGCAGAATCATTGTCAGAAGGACTGTTTTACCGCCACCGTTAATCAGATCTACAGTGCCTGATTTTCCGTTGAAATTCAGTATAAGATCATCATATAAAAATTTTGCATCGTTAAATGCGATATTAACAAGTCTGATTCTATTAATATGAGGCATAATTATTTCTCCCCCAGAGATTTTATCAATTCATAGATTTTATCTTTATTATCTCTGTCCTGAAAATATTTATAAATTATAGCTTTAAATCTATCGGCAGGGTAGAGGCAGCTTCTTTCTTCATCTTTTATAATGAGTTTTTCTTCCTCCAGGAAATTACATACATTATTTATAAAAGAAAATTTATCATTTTTTCCTCCCTGTTTTTCTTCTCTTGTATCGCGTAAATCTCTCCATGTTTTTGCTATGGCTGAAAAATTGAAATTATTCTCTTTACTTAATTTTTCAATATCTTCTATTTTTACAAGGGACTCGAATTTTTTTGTAACCTTTTCGTCAAGTTCTCTGAGCGTTACATATTCTTTTACAGTATCTATAGCAGATTCTTTGTAAAAAAGCGTTATAAGAGTCATTATTATAAAGTAACAGAGATACAGTTCGCTGTTTTTGTTAACATATGGTATTTTTCTTTTTAACTCTTCATTTGTATATCCGAAAATATTGTTGCCTGCTCCGGGGCAGATGAATAGTTTGTCTGAAAAATGATACACTTCCATATCGAATTTTTCCACAAAAAAATCCAGAAATTCTCCTACTTCTGAATTATCGAAATAGCTGCTGTAGAAATCTCTGTTTTTATTTTTACTTACTTCTTCGCCGGAAATTAATAGTTTGAACAGATCTATAGCAGTTCCTGCAATCTCTCTTTCTGAAAAGTTCATATTACATACCTCTGAATATAAGATTATTTACTTTTATACCGTAATTCAGATCTATATAAGTATCAGGTTCGGATGTTATATAGATATTATTTATAACAGTGGATATATTTTCTTTTCTGAATATATCTTTTAAAATACTTTCTATTACTCCTGAAGCTTCTGCTCTGCTTTCATTTTCTTTTATGAGTCTGAATTCTTTAACATTATTGCCACAGTCTTTTCCATGATTTAATTCTATGAGATAGGCTATAAAATCACCGTTACATATGACTTTATTTCCATATGTTTTTATTAGTTCTTCAACCCACATGGTAAGATCGAAGTTATCAGTTTTTTCAAACATTTTGAGCATGTGAAATCCGTAGAATGTAAAATTGGATGAGACTCTTTTTTTAACAATGTCATCAATGGTTTCATGTTCTATTTTATCGATTTTTTCACTTTCTTCATAACTATCCTTTTCATGATCATAAATAAGTTTTTGGGGACAAAATATATTCAAAGGATTAAAAGATTTTTTTATATATGGCATAAAAAGTGGTTCCATAATAAATTTTAAAGCCTCCGGTTTATCTATATCTTCTGTGATACCGGTAAATTCCGTTTCAAAGGCAAAATGTTCTGAAAAAGGACTCTGCCTCCTCAGTGAGAGAATTTTTTCATATTCTCCAGATAAACCGACAGCTTCTTTCAACAATCTGAAATGTAACTCTATGACCTTATCTGTTTCATTCTGTATTTCTTTGAGATAATTAAAGGTACTCTGCTCCTGCCTCGTAAGTTTTGCATTACCTTCCATTTTACCTATATATTCCCTGTAGATATTTCTTATTAAAGTTTTTATTTCTCCGAAAAGTTCTCTTTCTTCTTCAATCTGACTTTCCACACTGACATAATAATTCTTATATGCGTCAATACTGTCTTTACCTCCGTAAATCATAAGATCAAGAACGGTATTTTTTCTTTCCAGCTTTCTCTGGACTTCCATATTTAACCTGTTTAATGTTTCAAGAGCCATTTCAAAAGAACCTGAATTAATCTGTTTTCTGAAAAGTAAAAGATTTATTGTAATCTGTGCTTCTTCGGGGAATTCTTTTGTCTTGAGAAAAAAATCTATTCCGTCTTTTGTTATATAGTAGAGAATATTGTTATCTTCTATTTTACTTCCTATTAATTTTACAAATTTTTCCTTATAACTATTGCTTATATAACTGTAATATTTGAATTTGAAATTATTTCCGTAATTCTGTAAATTATCCAGCACCATTACAGTGCATTTCTTTATTTCATCATATTTAAGTTCTTCTTTATAGGACTCTGTTATAAAAATTTTCAGGAATTCACATATATCTTTTAATGTTATATTTTTATATTTCAATTTCCCTTCATAGAGCAGAAAAGAAAGGACTGCAATACATAAAGATGGGATGTAATATCTGTCCTGACTGTCTCTGAAGTTTCTGTGAATTTTAAAAAAGGGATAAAAAATCCTCATGTTTTCCATACGACTTTCCATATGGAGAATGATGTCTTTTATATAGTCCATTCGATTTTTCCCCTGAACTCATTTACCGTAAATGTTTTTTAAGGAAGCAAATGAAAAAGCTTCCTGCGGAACATAAAGGTTATTTCTGATAATTTCTTTGATTTTTTCCTGACAGGATGTCTCAAAATAATTATAGAAAGTAATAATATTTTCTTCTTTTATCTTCTGATTATGTTTGATTTTCGGGAGATTACTTTTTTCTGCCGTATTTATTAAATATATATAACCTTCTATGAATGGTTCTATATTGTATGCAGGGAATTTTTCCCTGAGGGACAGGAAAATATTAATTCCCTCGGCATCAAGATCTCCGTAATAAATATATTTATCTTTCTCTGTGAGATTATAATGGGTGACAAACTGAAAACTTGACGTTATTTTATTACCTTCTCCGTAAATAATCATATATATATCCAGAGTGCTTTCCATATCAAAAATTAGATTTTTAAAAGACCAGAATGTATCTTTATTTTCAATAATCAAAATATTTTTTTCATCTTTATGATTTTTATTTATAAAACAGAAAAACGGTTCCTGGGTAGTGTAACAGTATAAATTTTCACAGGTAAGACATAAATTTTTAAGTATTTTTTCTCCTTTTGTTCTCTTCTCACTGCTGTTTTTTAAAAATTTTTCGTCATTAAAAAGCTCATAAGACCTTTCATTAACACTTATCATTTCTACAGGAATTTTTTTGAAAAATTCATTTATGATGAGTATATATTCTCTGTCTTCTCTATATTCTTCCTGGTGATGGAGGTAATATTTCATATCTATGGGGTGGACGAGTGTGAGTATTTCTTTTGTTATTTCTTTATCTTCTTTAATAGATTTTATAACTTTATATTTTTTTTTCAGTGGCGGATTCTGTCCGTTCCACGGAGAGCTTTTTATTTCTTCCAGCATATTATCTGCAATTAATGATTTTATGGAAATAACAAAATCTCTGTAGCCTTCGGGATGATGTAAATCTTCCCAGAATTTTCTGTCTTTATTTTTTATAAATTCATATAATTCATGCAGAGATATATTAGTTTTTTCATATAATTGCAGATTGTTTTTCAGTATGTCACAGTATTTATTCATTGATTCTCTGAGAATAAAAGGTTTTTCTGTAAACTTAATTTGATAATTTATTATTTTATCATAAAATATCTTTTTTACCAACTTTTTATCTGGATATTGGGTGTATTCCATGAATTAATATATTATTAATTTTATAGCATATATGATATTTTGTTTTATTATTAAACATATAAATCCATAATATTGACATATTATGTTTGATATAGTAACATGATTATGGAAATTAGAAATAAATGAATGAGGTAAAAGATATGAGTTTCTCTAAAAAAGAATTAATAAATAATCTCCATCTGGCAAGAAAAAACAGTGGCTTGAGCCAGAATGAAGTGGCTGCTTATCTTGGTATTCCAAGAACTGCTATCTCTCAAATAGAAACAGGTAATAGAGATGTTAGTGCTCTTGAACTGGCAAGACTTGCAGATCTTTATGGACATAAAATATCTGATTTCTTTACCGATATATTTCAGGACAATGAAATATCCGTATTATTAAGGGCTTTACCTGATACACAGGAAGGAGAAAAAACAAAAGCAGTTATTAAGGAAAAGGTTAAGCTTATAAGAGAAATTATTAAACTCAGAGAATTAATGGATCTAAAAATGCTCATCCCTCTCCTTCCACAGTATCCGGTAAGGCCTCTGAGAACAAAATGGGATGCAGTCTTACAGGGAAAAGAACTTGCCCATCAGGAAAGACAGAGACTTGATCTTGGAATTGCTTCAATAGATAATCTTCCTGCCATTATGGAAAAAGAAGGTTTAATGGTAGTAAAATTAGATATGCCTGATGATATTTCCGGTCTTACTTTCCGATTTAAAAATTCTATTATATGTGGTGTTAATTCCGAACATACCTATCAGAGAAAAAGATTTTCCCTTGCCCATGAATACTGCCATGCCATCTGTGATTTATCTCTGGAGCCTGTAATAAGCAGTTTTATAAGCAAACAAAAAGAACTTAAAGAAATCAGAGCAAATGCCTTTGCTGCAGAACTTTTGATGCCACAGGAAGGTATTAAGAATTTTATAAGCAGTCTGGGAAAAGGCTATCCTTCCAGACCGTCTGAGAGTGTTTTTTGTGAAGGAACAGAAGAAGAAACTTTTGTAGAAGGAAGATTATCTCAGAAAGGGCGGGAAATAGATCTCTGGGATGTAAATCACCTGAGCAGATATTTTCATGTCAGTAAAGAATCCACTTTATGGCAGTTATTTAATCTTAAACTGATAACAGAAGAAGAGAGAAAAGGTTTATTTGAACAAATGGATACACATTATGGAAAACAGATTGCCGGACTTGTTGGAAGTGAGAATTGTAGCAGGTGCGAACATGAAGTTTTTCATTCTGTCTGTATTAACCTGGTTCATCTTGCAAGTAAGGCTTTTAATAGAGATATTATTTCTAAAAGTAAGTTTATTGAACTTGTGAGAATTGCCGGTTTTAGTGAGGATGAGGTTATAGTTACAAATTTAGAGAGGAAAACGCTATTATGATAGAAACAGATCTTAATAAGATTACTAAAATATCAGAAGAGAAAGAGGATGAAAACTGGGAGTTTCGTTCTTTTTTGAAATTTTGTAATATTCCCACAAAGAAACTGGATAAAATTGTTAATAATTTATATAAGGAAGTATCAAGAAAAATAGATTGTACTGCCTGTGGAAATTGTTGTAAGAAAATCAGCCCTCTGTTAAATATAAAAGAAATCAGAAAATTGTCAAAAACATTGGGAATAGCTTTTGAGCAATTTGAAGAGGAATATTTGCTTAAAGGTGAAGGAGGATTTCATTTTAATGTAAAACCCTGCCATTTTCTCCGGGATAATCTATGTTTATATTACGAATGCCGGCCAGAAGATTGCAGGTCTTATCCACATCTTCATAAAGATGATTTTATTTCCAGGTTAATTGGTGTAATAGAAAATTATTCTATCTGCCCTATTGTATTTAATGTTTATGAAAGATTAAAAGAGGAAATATGGCACAGATAAATAATTTAAGATAGAATAACAATGTAATAATTTTCAGGAGTAAATAATGTCAAAAATAACCCTTTCACAGTTAGAACAGTACCTCTGGGATGCGGCAAATATCCTGAGAGGCCCTGTAGATGCATCTGATTTTAAAACATATATCTTTCCCATGCTTTTTTTTAAACGTATTTCAGACGTATATGATGAAGAATACCGGAAAGCTCTTGAAGAATCCGGCGGAGATATTGAATATGCTTCTTTTGCGGAAAATCACAGATTTCTTATACCTTCAGGATGCCACTGGCAGGATATAAGAGAAAAAACTGTCAATGCAGGCGAATGTCTGACCTATGCCTTAAGAGAGATAGAAAAAGCAAATCCCGGCACACTTTACGGAATTTTCGGTGATGCCCAGTGGACAAATAAAGAAAGATTTCCTGACAGTCTCTTACTTAAACTCATAGAGCATTTCTCTATGTATAATCTTTCAAATTCCAATGTAGAACCTGATATTGCAGGTCAGGCCTATGAATATCTCATAAAGAAATTTGCAGATCTGTCAAATAAAAAAGCCGGTGAATTTTACACCCCAAGAAGTGTTGTAAAACTTATGACCCTGATTTTAAACCCTTCGGAAAAAGATACTATTTATGACCCTGCCTGCGGTACAGGCGGTATGCTCCTTGAATCAGTAAATCAAGTCAAAGAAAAAAGCGGAGATATAAGGAAAATGAAACTTTACGGTCAGGAGAAAAATCTTACTACTTCCGCTATTGCCAGGATGAATCTCATTCTTCATGGTCTTGAAGATTTTAATATAGTAAGAAAAGATACCCTGAGAAATCCTGCATTTTTTGACGGAGATAAACTTGCCACCTTTGATTGTGTCATAGCGAATCCGCCATTTTCCCTGAAAAAATGGGGTATGGAAATATGGACAAATGATCCCTATGGCAGGAATTTTGCCGGCCTTCCTCCTGAAACAAATGGCGATTATGCGTGGGTTCAGCATATGATATGTTCTATGGCAAAACCTGATGGAAGAATGGCTGTAGTTTTACCCCACGGTGCACTGTTTCGCATGAATATGGAAGGTAATATAAGAAAGAAAATACTTGAGGAAGATCTACTGGAAGGTGTTATAGGACTTGCGCCAAATCTCTTTTACGGCACCGGACTTTCTGCCTGCATTATGATTTTCCGAGCTAAAAAGCCTGCTCAAAAAAAGAAAAAGATAATCTTTATCGATGCTTCGAACCTTTATCAGAAGGGAAGGGATCAGAACAGTCTTCTGGAGGAACATATCAGAGAAATTTATAAGTTATATAAAGATTATAAAGATGTAAAAGGTTCTGTTAAAATAGCACCTGCTGGGGATATTACAGAAAATGATTATAATCTGAATATACCTCTTTATGTGGAACCTCTTATGGAAGAAGAAGGAATTTCCATAGAAGAAGCTTTCTCTGATTTTAAAAGATCAGTGGAAGAAAGTTTTGCCTCGGAAGAGAAATTAAAAGAGTTTCTTGTAAAGGAGGGGTTAATCTGATGATCATAGATCAGAAAGAACTTGAAAAATATCTCTGGGGTGCTGCAGAACTACTCAGGGGCAATATGGATGCAGGAGAATACAAACAGTTCATCTTTCCTCTTCTTTTCTATAAAAGAATCTGTGATGTATATGATGAAGAATATGAAAAAGCCCTGATGGAATCAGGTGGTGATATGGAATATGCTTCCTTTGCGGAAAATCATCGTTTCCAGATTCCTGATGGCTATCACTGGAATGATATAAGACAGATAACAAAAGATGTTGGCATGGAACTGCAGAGAGCTATGAGAGAAATAGAAAAAGAAAATCCTGATGTCCTTTACGGCATATTCGGTGATGCAGGATGGACAAATAAAGATCGCCTCTCTGATGCGACCCTGAGAGATTTGATAGAACATTTTTCTTCTATTAAACTTTCCCTGGAAAGGGTTCCTCAGGATCAATTAGGAGAAGCCTATGAATATTTAATAAAAAAATTTGCCGATGACAGCGGCCATACTGCAGCAGAATTTTATACAAATCGTACCCTTGTTAAATTGATGACTTTGATTATGGAGCCACAGCAGGGAGAATCCGTTTATGATCCCACCTGCGGTTCAGGCGGTATGCTTTTAGCCTGTGCGCTGCAGTTAAAAGAACATGATAAAGAATACAGAACTCTTAAATTATACGGTCAGGAGATAAATCTTATTACCTCTTCCATTGCCAGAATGAATTTATTCCTTCACGGTATCGAGGATTTTGAGATTATAAGAAGAGATACACTGGAAAAGCCTGCTTTTATTGAAAAAGATAGATTAAAGCAGTTTGATGTAATACTTGCAAATCCTCCCTATTCTATCAATAAATGGAACAGAGATCTGTGGACAGACGATCCCTGGGGAAGAAATATCTACGGTGTTCCTCCACAGGGAAGGGCTGATTATGCTTTTTTTCAGCATATTATAAAAAGCATGGATAAGGATACGGGAAGATGTGCAATACTTTTCCCTCATGGTGTCTTATTCAGAGATGAAGAACAGAAGATGAGAGAAAAACTGGTAGACCATGACATTGTTGATTGTATTCTGGGGCTGGGGCCAAATCTTTTTTATAATTCACCAATGGAGGCCTGTGTCATATTTTGTAAGATGAAGAAAGAGAAAGAAAGAAAAGGAAAAATTATTTTTATTAATGCCGTAAAGGAAATAACCAGAGAAAAATCCCAGAGTTTTCTGATAGATGAACATATAAAGAAAATCTATAAGGCTTACAGGGATTATAAAGATATTGAAGGTTTTACAAAGGTTGTTAGTATTGAGGAAGTAAAGAAGAATGATTCTAACCTGAGTATTCAATTGTATGTAAGGCCGAAGGATGAAAAAAAAGAAGGAGACGGGAAATCTCTTGAGGAAGTTATTTCCGATTGGATGGAGAGTTCGGGCAATCTTAGGAAATCTGTAGATGATTTGTTTTTTACCTTAAAGGAAGTGGGATTATGATGGATATAAAAGCTCTTGGCATAGCAAATTATAAAAGTTTCGATAGTGACTGCATAAAAATTGAAAATTTAGGGAAGATTAATATTTTTATTGGAAAGTATAAAGAAGTGGAATCAAATATGAGTTTTATTTAATTTAGGAATGAAAAATAGAGATTTACTAAAGGACAGAGAAAATAAATGGGATATTCTCCTGACAGGCATCATCGAAAGTCTATAAGATTAAAAGAATATGATTATAAAAAAGAAGGTAAATATTATATAACAATATGTACCATAAATCGTGAATGTTTGTTAGGTGATATTTCGGATGGGAAAATGATTCTGAATGAATATGGAAATATTGTATTGAAATCCTGGAAATGGTTGTCCGAACAATATTCTTATATTACTCTGGATGAGACTGTTATTATGCCAAATCATTTACATGGTATTATCATAATTACAAACCTTTGTAGGGGCGGTTCGCGAACCGCCCCTACAGGGGAAGACATTAAATATAAACCTCTGGGACGTTTAATTGGCGCATTTAAAACAGTTTCTACAAAAAATATCAATCAAATTCGTAATATGCCTGAGATACCTTTCTGGCAGAGGAATTATTATGAACGGATTATAAGGGATGAAAAGGATTTAAACAAGATAAGAGAATATATAAAAAATAATCCATTAAAATGGGAACTGGATGAAGAAAATCTAAATAGAAAAAAATAATGTTATTGTAGGGGCGGTTCGCGAACCGCCCCTACACCGATGGGGTGTGTTTTTATGAATAATAATATCCTGCCGGCAGGATGGGAATGTGTGAAATTTGGCGATATTGCCGATTGCATCTCTAAAAGGGTTGAACCTTCGGAGACAGATTTAGATGTATATGTCGGATTGGAACATTTAGATTCTGATTCTCTTAAAATAAAAAGATATGGCAAACCGAGTGATGTTGAAGGCATCAAATTATATGTTCAACCTGGAGATATAATATTCGGAAAAAGGCGTGCCTATCAAAGAAAGTTAGCTATAGCAGATTTTGAAGGGATCTGTTCTGCCCATGCTATGGTGCTGAGGGCAAAAGAAGAGAAAATTCTGAGAAACCTTCTTCCTTTTTTTATGCAGTCTCATATTTTTATGGACAGGGCAATTGCAATATCAGAAGGATCTCTGTCTCCAACAATTAAATGGAAAACTCTATGCAAACAGGAATTTCCACTCCCTCCGGCACAGGAACAGAAAAGAATTTCAAATATTCTATGGGCAGTGGAGGAGTGTATAAGGAAATGGGAAGAGAGTCTCGATAAGGCTAAAGTATATAAAAAGGTTTTGATGAAGCATCTTTTTACATATGGGCCGGTGGGATTTAATGAAATTAGTAATATAAGATTAAAGAAAACTGAAGTAGGAATGATACCCGATATATGGAATGTAAAAAGTATATGTGATGTTGCAACCATTGATTATGGAATATCAGAAGCTGTTTCACAAAATACAGATCCTTCTATTGGTTGTCCAATTTTAACAGGGGCAAATATTACTTTGTATGGGAAATTAGATCTTTCAAAGCAGGTTTATATTGAACCACCAAAACAAGAACGTTTTTTTCTAAAAATTGGAGATTTGTTATTTAATTGGCGTTCAGGAAGCCCTGAACATGTCGGAAAAACTGCTATATTTAATTTGAATGGAATTTACACTTATGCTTCTTTTATACTTAGAATTCGAACCTCTAAAGAATTGTTAACAGAATTTGGTTATTTTTTGTTAAATTATATGAGATCTAATAAGTATTTATCGAGAGATATGTCTCAGCAGGTAAACTTCAAGATGAACGCTAAAATTTTTAGAGAAATTAAAATTCCTTATCCACCCCTCGAAGAACAACAAAAAATCGCCCATATCCTATCCACCCTTGACAAAACCATAGAGACAGCAGAAACCCACAGAAAAACCCTTCAATCCCTCAAAACCCGGCTCCTCAATGACCTCCTGTCAGGCAAAAAACGTCTCCAATAAATTATGAACCGGGAAAATTTCTTTTTATTGCTTTATAACTTATCATATGATAAAATTATCCTAAAGGAGACTTTATAAATCAAATCTATGAATGAACGGATAGTTAATGAATTTTTAGCTGAATTTAAAGAAATAGTTTTGAGTGGGTATTTTTATCTGGTTCCAAGAGAGAAAAATATAGAAGGACTAATAAGTCTTGGTATTAACAGACAACAGGTTAAAAAAGAAATACTGGATTTGACTTATAAAAATTATTATCAGGGACCTGTAATTGATAAAGATATTACTTATAAAGGAGATATCTGGATCTTTGGAAAAGATATTAACAATATTCAAACTTACATCAAATTAAAAATTGAGATAAAGACCGGTAAAAAAATTGCCAGATGTATATCTTTTCATCCTGCGGATTTTACTATAAAATTTTCTCTTTAAAAGGAAGGTGGGTAAAATGAATAATATTGATTTCTGTATAGAATGTGAAAGCACTTCCATAGAAAAAATAACAGAACCTGAAGAACTTGATATCAGAGGAGACAGAATCACTGTAGAAGTTACTTACTATCATTGTAAAAATTGCGGTGTCAATTTTGAAGATCTAAATGATGACAACGACTATCTTGATACTGCCTATCGCATATACAGACAAAAACACAACATGATACAGCCGGAAGATATAAAAGAATTACGAAAGAAATATAATCTCACCCAGAGTGAACTGGCAAATATACTTGGATGGGGTCTGGTAACACTATCACGATATGAAAATGGATCTCTTCAGGATTCTGTTCATGATAAAATGCTTAAACTGTTAAAAGAGCCATTCAATTTATATATTTTATTGACTGAATCGCCGAATGCATTGGAAGAAAAAAAATATAGAGAACTGATGGATAAATTAATATCTCCCGGAGAATATTCTTTATCTGAAAATTTAAATAGATTTTTAGCTTATAAATATACAGAAAAACTTCACATATAATAGCTATAAAATCTATGAGAAGGAAGATATAATTTACTATCCAAAAATTTTATTTCCTTACTAACCTTCACTATTCCTCTCCTTTATGATAAAATAATTAAGGGGGCTAAAAATGTCAACTTAATAATGATTAAGAAAGGAAAATAGAAATTGAACAATCTATCTATTTCATATCATAATTATGACATAATATTTAAGTCCCTGACAAATATGTTCGGCAATCAGAGTCTTGAATTTTACGGACTTAAAACTGCTCCAATTGTAAGGGCAGAACCAACTGATCTGCCGCAGATAAAAATTGATGAACATAGAATGGATTTTGTTTTCTATCTTGCCGATGATACCCTGCTACATTTAGAGTTTCAGACAACTTTTAGTTTAAAAGATCTGGAGAGGTTTAAACTCTATGATGCTTTTCTTTATGAAGAGAAGAAAAAGCCGGTAAATACTGCCGTGATTTATGGGGCAGGTATAAATGAGACTGTTACGACTCTGGATCACGGCTCTTTGAAATACTTAACTTATGCAGTGTATATGGGTAACTATGATGGTGATAAAATCTATAGGGAACTTTTAGAAAAAGTTACTCAGACAGGTTCTTTAAATAATATCGACAGGCTTAATCTCATTTTTCTTCCTCTGATGAACAACTCCGTAGAGAAATCTCAGAGGGCAATAGAATCTATAGAAATTGCTCAGAAGGTTTCAAATCCTGATGAACAGTTATTTCTAATTGGCTGTCTTGTAGGTATTTCTGATAAATTTATTGATAAAGTTTATGTTCAGAAAATGATGGAGGTGTTAAAAATGACTCAGGTATTACAGGCTCTATATAAAGAATTTAAAGAAGAAGGAATATCTGAAGGTATGATTAAAGGAATATCTGAAGGTATGATTAAAGGAATATCTGAAGGTATGATTAAAGGGAAAGCTGAAGGGAAAATTGAGTTACTCTGTAAGTTTTTAAAAACAAAATTCGGTTTAAAAGCTTTTGAACTGCAGAAGAAAATCAGAGAACTAAATGATATGGAATTAATTGATGAAATCACTGAGAAACTTTTTAATGCAGAATCTCTGGAACATGTCGGATCAATTATTCAAGAAGCCTTTGAAATTCAGAATAAAATAAAATCTGACCGGGATTTAAAAGATTAATTGTATTGCCCGAATTGGAAGGAAGCAAAGATGAAAAAAATAGATCCACTGCAAACAGATAATGATCATTCATTGTTCTGGAATTCCGATGAATATGATGAAACAGATTATCTGTTATCCACTCCAGCCAACAGAGAATCGTTAAGACGTTCCATAGAACAGCTCAAAAATCATGAAATAATCACTAAAACTCAGGAAGAATTGGAAGCTATTAAGTAACTTATGAAAAGTAATTTCAACGAACAGAATACAGTACAGCAATATATCATAAACCTTCTTAAGAAAAAAGGGTGGAACTATATCCCCCCTCAATCCCTTCCCAGAAAAACTAAAGATATCATAATAGACTCCTATCTCAAAAAAGCCCTCATAAAACTTAACCCTTCCATAAAAGAAAAACCAGACAGAGCAGATGAAGTAATTTATAAACTGAGAGCCATACTTCTCTCGGTCCATTCGGACGGTCTGGTAAGAGCAAATGAGGAATTTACCGCCTGGCTTAAAGGAGAAAGAAGTATGCCCTTTGGCAGAAACAATCAGCATGTTACAGTCCATCTCATTGATTTCGAAAATATTGCTAATAACCACTGTGTAATAACAGAAGAATATGATCTCGGCATAAAAAGACCTGACATAGTTCTTCTTATAAACGGCCTTCCTCTTGTAGTGGGGGAATGTAAAACCCCTCTGAGACCTGCCATATCCTGGTTTGACGGTGCGTCACAGATAAACGAAGATTATGAACTTTCCATTCCGGGACTCTTTGTCTCAAACGTATTTTCCTTTGCAACAGAAGGAAAAGAATTCAAATATGGCTCCATAAGAGCACCTTTAGAAAAATGGTCTCCCTGGAAAAATGATGACTGTAACATAATAAATTTAAATTCCATAGAACCTGTTATAAGAGATATGTTAAGACCTGAAGTAATTCTGGATATTTTAAATAATTTCACCATCTTTGCCACAGACAGGAAAAACAGAAAAATTAAAATAATCTGCAGACATCAGCAGTATGAAGCAGCAAATAAAATCATAGAGAGAGTCATAGAAGGAAAGACAAGAAAAGGACTTATATGGCATTTTCAGGGTTCCGGAAAATCTCTTTTAATGTTATTTACCGCTCAAAAACTCAGACTTCATCCTCACCTTAAAAGCCCGACAGTAATGATAGTTGTAGACAGACTGGAACTGGATACACAGATTACATCCACTTTCAATGCTTCTGATGTGCCTAATACAATAGCAGTGGATAACAGAAAAGAACTTAAAGAACTGCTTGAAAGAGACATAAGAAAAATAATTATTACTACAATACATAAATTCAAAGAAGCAGATACAGTGCTTAACAAAAGAAATAATATAATTGTCATGGTAGACGAAGCCCATAGAACCCAGGAAGGTGATCTGGGAATCAGAATGAGAACTGCTCTGCCATCAGCTTTTTTCTTCGGCCTTACAGGAACACCGATAAATAAAAAAGACCGCAATACTTTTATTACCTTCGGTGCAGAAGGAGATGAAAGAGGATATCTTTCCAGATATTCCTTTGAAGATTCCTTAAGAGATGAGGCAACTTTGCCTCTTCACTTTGAACCGAGACTTGTGGAAATGCATATCGACAGGGAAACAATTGATGAAGAAATTTCGACTATTATAGATGATTTATCGGAAGAAGAAGCATCTGAGATATCAAAAAGAGCCGGGAAAATGGCCACTATTGTCAGAAATCCAGAACGTATTAAAAAAGTTTCAGAAGATATAATAAAACATTACAGGAACAGTGTTGATCCGGAAGGATTTAAAGCTATGGTAGTCTCTTATGACAGACAGAGTTGTGTGGACTATAAATCTGCCTTTGATAAAATATTGCTGGAAGAATATACTGATATAGTAATGACAGTTAATCAGAGAGATCCAGTTGAATGGAAAAAAAGATGGAGCAGAAAAAAGGAAGAAGAAGAGGAAATAAGGAATAAATTCAATGACCCTGACAGCTCTTTAAAAATCCTCATAGTAACGGCAAAACTCCTTGCAGGTTTTGACGCACCAATACTTCAGACAATGTATATGGATAAAATATTAAAAGATCACACTTTACTTCAGGCAGTATGCCGTACAAACAGACCTTACAGAGATAAAACTCACGGCCTTATAGTGGACTATATAGGAATATTTGATAATATAGCCAAAACCCTTACCTATAATGAAGAAAATATAAGAGATGCCATAAATAATTTCTCTCTTGTGAGGAATACATTCTATGAGGCTATGGACAGGTGTCTGAGGTATTTCCCTCATATTGACAGAACTATTCCCGGTTATGAAGGTCTTATTGCCGCTCAGGAATGTTTGCCTGATAATGAAACAAGAGATGAATTTGCTGCAGATTATTCTATTCTCTCGAAACTCTGGGAAGCAATTTCCCCTGATACTATGTTAAACAATTACAGAGCAGATTATAAATGGCTTACCCATGTTTATGAGTCAGTTCAGCCTGCAGACGGACATGGAAAACTCATCTGGCATGCTCTGGGCGCGAAGACCCTGGAAATTATAAACCAGAATATACAGGTAGAAGCTATAAGGGATGACCTTGAAAAAATCGTTCTGGATAAAGAAATGGTAGAGGAACTGGTAAAAAACAATTCAAATGCCCATAAATTGATAGAAATAAAACTCATAACAAGGTTGAGAAAACACAGGGAAAAACAGAAATTCATAGCTCTCGGAAAAAAACTTGAAGAATTAAAAGAACGATATGAACAGGGTTTCTTAAACAGCCTGGAATATCTTAAAACCTTATTGAGTCTTGCCAGAGAGGTTCTGGAAGCAGAGAGAGAAGCAGATTCTGATGATGAAAGAAATAAAGCAAAAGCTGCTCTTACAGAACTCTTTCACGAAACAAAAAATCTGAAGACTCCTAAAATGATAGAGAGAATAGTAGATGATATAGACAGTATGGTAAGAACTGTAAGGTTTGAAGGATGGAAATGGACAAATGCCGGGGAAAGAGAAGTAAAGCAGGCACTCAGGAAAACTTTATTGAAATATAAGCTTCATAAAGAACAGGATTTATTTGACAGAGCTTATGCTTATATAAAAGAATATTATTAATCAATTTGTAGAATCAATTCACGAACTGCCACGCCTCTAAATTACAATAAATATCTCTTGACAGATGAAATTTTTCACATTATAATATATCTAAAAGATATATAACTTAAAAATATATAGCGAAAAGATTTACATCAAGGAGATATTATGGCAAGAGAAAATAAGACAAAATATGCAGTACTCGGCCTTATGGCCGAAAAGCCTGTATCAGGTTATGATATAAAAAAGGCTGTTGAAGAAAGTCTCGGTAATTTCTGGAGTGAAAGTTACGGACAGATCTATCCTGTAATAAAACAACTCACAGAAGAAGGTTTTGTTATAAGAGAAGCTGTAGAAACAAGAGAAGGTAAACCTTCAAGGCATGTTTATACTATTACTGACCGTGGCCGTGAAAAACTTCGTACCTGGCTTCTTGAACCGGCAGAACCTCATAGAGAAAGAGTAGAAATCTTATTAAAACTCTTTTTCGGAAAAGAAATTCCCATCTCTGAAAATATCAAACATCTTCAGAGATTTAAAGAAGAACATTCTGCGCTCCTGGAAAAATATCTGACTATAGAAGCATGTTTGAAAAAAGAATATGGAAATGAAACAGCTTTGCCTTACTGGTTGTCAACTGTTCGCTGCGGCATAAAGGTAAGCAGTGCTATGATTGAATGGTGTAATGAAACTATAGAAAATTTTAAAGGAGGTTCTTTATAATGAAAATTTCAGTTTTAAGTGGGAGCCCGAAGGGAGAACCAAGCCTTACTCTGCAATATTTGAATTATATAAAAAAACATTTTCCGGAACATGAATTCAATATCTTTCATATAGGGAAAGAGATAAATAAGATAGAAAAAGGAGAAGTATTTTTCGACTCAATACTTGAAGAAATAGAAAAATCTGATGGCATTATATGGGTTTTTCCTGTCTATGTTTTCCTGGCACCTTCTCCTGTTC